>NC_022550.1:0-311476 GCF_000471965.1 Blattabacterium sp. (Nauphoeta cinerea) | reverse complement strand
TTTCAACTTCAAAAATTGAAATCTTTTAACAAACAAATATAAATATCTATTCCTTCCATAATTTCAGAAATCCAAACATATTCATTAGGCGTATGAGAACGTCCACTGTCTCCTACACCCATTTTAATAGTAGAAAAAGGCATTATACTTTGATCCGAAAGAGTCGGGGACCCATAAGTATTTCTTCCTATCAATTTAGCCTTTAAAACAATAGGATGCATAGGATTTATGAAAGATGAATTTGAATGTGAAGAACGCGGTTTCATTTTAGAATGAATTTGATTCCGAATTATATCAATCAATTCCTCATTTTGATATAATTCATTAGTTCTAATATCTATAACAAAAGTACAAATATCAGGTATGACATTATGTTGTATTCCTCCTTTTATTTGAGTGACATTTATAGTAGGAAAACCCAACAATTCAGATTTTCTATCGAAAGAAAAATATCTTAAATATTCTATATCTCTTGTAGCTATATAAATAGCATTGATTCCTGTATTTCTTGCAGAATGTCCTGTTTCCCCTTCAGCTACACAATCTAATACGATTAATCCCTTTTCAGCAATAGCTACTTGCATTTGTGTAGGTTCTCCCACAATTCCTAAATCTATAGATCCTAATTCAGGTAAAATTGATCTTACACCTAAAGTCCCAGATATTTCTTCTTCTGCAGTAATAGAAAGTATTAATCTATAAGGTAATTCAGACAAACTGCTTAAATATATAAAAGCAGATATCAATGAAACGATAGAAGCTCCAGCGTCATTACTCCCTAATCCAATTAGTTTATTGTTTTGTTGAACAGCAGTAAAAGGATCTGTGCTCCAATTTTTTCCTGGTTTTACCGTATCATGATGAGAATTTAATAATATAGTTGGAATATTTTCTTTTTTATAAGAATTATTATTTTCAGTCCATATATTGTTATATTTTCTTTTTACATGAAATCCATGCTGATGAAGATAATCCTCTATCAAAAAAGAAACCTTATTTTCTTGTTCAGATATAGAAGGTGTATTGATGATTTGAATCAGAAGTTGTATGGCTTCTTCTTTTAAAACTTGTAAATTAACTACAGACATAGTACAGTCTTATTATTTACATCATTTAAATGATGAGGTAGACCTATACTCACTTTATCGACTCCATTTTGGAATGCAAAAAAAGCATTTTCCAATTTAGGAATCATACCATTTGCTATGGTATGATTTTTTTTCATTTTTTTAAATAAATCAAAATTTATTTTTTTTAAATAAGACTCAGAATCCTGTACATTTTGCAAAACTCCTTTTTTTTCAAAACAAAAATGTAACTCTACTTCAAAGTCTTTAGCTAAGGATATAGCTATATAAGAAGCTATTGTATCTGCGTTTGTGTTAAGTAGATTTCCCATTCCATTATGTGTAATGGAGCAAAATACAGGAATGATATTATTTATTAATAAAAATTTTATTAAATGTGTATTAATACTTTTTACATTAACATCTCCCACATATCCATAATCAATATTTGATATTTTACGTAAGTATGATTGAATACAATTTCCATCTGCTCCACATAAACCTAAAGCATTAGAATGATAAGATTGTAATATAGCTACAATATTTTTGTTAATTATCCCTGCATACGTCATAACAACTATATCTAAAGTTTCTTTATCTGTTATTCTTCTGCCTTGTATCACTTTTGTGGGGATTCCCATTTTTTTTGAAATAAAATCTGCTTTTTTTCCTCCTCCATGAATCAATATTTTGTGTCCTTGTAGTTCAGAAAAAGCTTTCAAAGAATTATGAAGGCTCTTATGATTATTCATTAAATGACCTCCCATTTTTACTACATGAATTTTCATGATAAAGATTGTAACATTCTCAAAAAAATTATTTGTGAAGCGTAAATTCTATTTTCTGCTTGTTGCAATACTATGGAAGAATTACTGTCTAAAACCGTATCTTCTACTACAATATTTCTTCTAACAGGTAAACAATGCATAAATTTAGCTTTATTGGTTAGTTTCATTTTTTTTTCAGTGATCATCCAATCGGAATTTTTACAAAGTATTTTTCCATAATTCAAATAACTACTCCAATTTTTGGCATAAATAAAATCTGCATTTATAAATGCTTCATTTTGATTATGTGTCGTATAAGCTTTATTTGAAAATTTTTTATATAAATCGTATTTTTCTGGACACGTAATCGTAAAATCTATCTGTTCTATCTTTGATACCCATTGAGAAAAAGAGTTTGCGACGGAATGAGGCAATGATTTCACATGAGGAGCCCAACTTAATACTACTTTACATTTCTTTCTAAAAAAAGAAGTATATTCTGCAATTGTCATAACATCTGCCAAAGACTGTAGAGGATGCAAAGTCGCACTTTCCATATTAACTACTGGAACTCTTGAATAATTTAATATTTTATTAAAAATAATTTCTTGATAATCATAATTTTTATCTGAAAGATTCGGAAAAGTTCTGACTGCAAGAATATCACAATATATACTCATTACAGAAATAGCCTCTTTAAGATGTTCTTGTGTAATATTCATAACACTTCCATCATTCATTTCAATTTTCCAAGAATCTCTATGAATATCTAATACCCAAGTATGACATCCTAGGTTAAAAGCGGCTTTTTGACAACTAATTCTTGTACGTAAACTAGGATTAAAAAAAACCAATCCGATTGTTTTATTTTTTCCAATATGTTGAAAATCATATGGATCTTTTTTTAAAGATAAAGCATCTTTAATGAGATTATGTACATCGGAAACATCTTCTACGCTAAAAAATTTTTTCATAAACTTATTTATATTCAATATTCATCCCAAGCTTTTATAAATAATTGATCTACAGATAAATTACAAAATGCTTGTATAAAAGCTTTTGCTAACCGTGCGTTCGTGAGGAGAGGGATATTAAAATCGACGGCATAACGTCTAATAGTATAATCATTATTCAACTCTGATTTGCTTAGATTTTTGGGAATATTAATAATGAGATCCAATTTTCTATTTTTGATTAACTCAAGAACATTTGAATATTTTTTTACATTAGGCCAATAAACTTTTATCGAAGGAATTCCATTATAAGATAAGAAACGATTGGTCCCTTCTGTAGCAAATAATATATACCCTTTTTGATGCAAAAGTTTTATAACTTCTAAAAGATCTAATTTAGATTCAATAGGTCCTCCAGATATTAATATATTTTTTTTGGGAACGGTATAACCTACAGACAACATAGATTTTAAAAGTGCTTCATCAAAAGTATCTCCTAAACATCCTACTTCTCCTGTGGAAACCATATCTACACCTAAAATAGGATCTGCATCTTGTAAACGAGAAAAAGAAAATTGAGAAGCTTTTACCCCCAAATAATTTGTAACAAAAAAATTAGGTTCTATTTTATTTTTATTCTTGGAAAGAAGAACTTGAGTTGCTAACTCAATCATATTAAAATGAGAAACTTTTGATACAAAAGGAAAGCTTCTGGAGGCTCTTAAATTGCATTCAATTACTTTTACTTCATTATCTTTAGATAAAAATTGAATATTAAAAGGGCCAGATATATTAAAATATATAGATATTTTTTCAGATATACGAATGATCTCTTTCAATGTGGATAAATATAGATTATATGGAGGATATACTAATGTTGCGTCTCCTGAATGGACTCCTGCAAATTCTACGTGTTCTGATATAGCATAATACAATATTTTTCCATTTTGAGAAACAGCATCTAGTTCAATTTCTTTAGCATTTTGAATAAATTCTGTAATGATTAATGGATATTCAGAAGATATAGATACTTTTTCACGAAGATAACACTGTAATTCCTCTTGATTAGAAATCACACTCATGTTTGCTCCAGAAAGGACGTAAGAAGGTCTAACTAATATAGGAAAATCTACTTCTTTTATAAATTGACAAATTGCATTAAAATCAGATAATTCTTTCCATCTAGGTTGTTTAATTTTTAAATAATCCATGGCATTAGAAAATTTATATCTATTCTCCACTTTATCTATGGATACAGGAGAAGTTCCTAAAATTTTTACCTTTTTTTCATAAAGTTTTAAAACTAAATTATTAGGAATTTGCCCTCCCATGGATACAATTGTTCCTTTAGGTTGTTCTAATTCAATAATATCTAATACACGTTCTAAAGTAAGTTCTTCAAAATATAATCGATCACATACGTCAAAATCAGTACTAACTGTTTCCGGGTTATAATTTATCATTACAGATCTATAAGATTCTTTATGAATCGTATTTAATGCATTTACACAACACCAATCAAATTCAACACTACTTCCAATTCTATAAACACCAGATCCTAATGTAATAACAGATTTTTTATCTTTTTCATAAGTAATATCATGTTGAATCGCATGATATGTTAAATACAAATAATTTGTATGTGCCGGATATTCAGAAGCTAAAGTATCAATTTGTCTTACATATGGAACGATATTTTTTACTTTTCTATGTTCTCTTATTTTTTGTTCTAAATCAGAAATATTGTGATTTTGATTTTTTTTGAAAAAAATACTAGCTATTTGTATATCAGAGAAACCTTCTTTTTTCGCTTTTCGTAATAATTCTTCTGGAAGATCTATAAAACTATCAAAACGATCTATCTTTTTTTTTGTTTGAAAAATATTATCAAGTTGGTGTAAAAACCATGGATCAATTTTTGTTAAATGATGTATTTCTTTTGTAGAAAAACCTTTCTCTAAAGCCTCTTCCAAAAAGAAAATTCTTTGATCTGTAGGTTTTTTTAGATGTTTTTTTAACAATTGAGTCGATTTCAGTTTTGTTCTATTCATAATATTAATGAATCCTTGCATCCCTATATCCAACATACGAATTCCTTTTTGTAGAGCTTCTTCAAATGAACCTCCAATAGCCATAACTTCTCCTACACTTTTCATACTACTTCCAATCCTATTAGAAACACCATAAAATTTATTTAAATCCCATCTAGGGATTTTACATACTACATAATCTAATGCAGGTTCAAAAAAAGCAGAAGTATTTTTAGTTACAGAATTTTTTAATTCATGTAATCCATACCCTAAAGATAGTTTTGCAGCAACAAAAGCTAAAGGATAACCTGTGGCTTTAGAAGCAAGAGCACTAGAACGAGAAAGACGCGCGTTCATTTCAATAACACGATAATCTTCTGAATTGGGATCTAACGCAAACTGAACGTTACATTCTCCTACTATATGAAAATCTCTAGCTATATGTATCGCTAACTGTCTTAAACTATAATATTCAGAATTTGTTAAGGTTTGCGACGGAGCTACAACAATACTTTCTCCTGTATGAATTCCTATCGGATCAAAGTTTTCCATATTACACACGGAAATACAATTATCATATTTATCTCTAACTATTTCATATTCAATTTCTTTCCATCCTTCTAAATATTCTTCTATAATAATTTGAGAAGAATAAGAAAAAGCCTTATTCACTATCTTTTTTAAATCATTAACATTTTTAGCAAAACCACTTCCTAAACCTCCAAGAGTATAAGCTGATCTGATGATAACAGGAAATCCTATTTCTAAAGAATAAGAAATAGCATCATCCACAGAATGGGACACAAAACTTTTTGCTGTTTTGATATGAATATGAGTTAGTCTATTTCTAAATAAGTTTCTATCTTCACTACGAATAATAGATTCTATAGAAGTCCCTAAAATTTGAATTTGATATTTTTCTATAATCCCTTCTTTAAAAAGCTGAATTCCACAATTCAATGCAGTTTGTCCCCCAAAAGATAATAAAATCCCTTGTGGTCTTTCCTTATCTATAACACGTTTAATAAAAAATAAAGTTAAAGGAAGAAAATAAATTTTATCAGCAACTTCCTTAGAAGTTTGAACTGTGGCGATATTTGGATTTATCAATATAGTATAAATTCCTTCCTCTTTAAGGGCTTTCAATGCTTGTGTACCAGAATAATCAAATTCACCTGCTTCTCCTATTTTTAATGCACCTGATCCCAGGATGAGTACTTTATTTATTATTTTCATACTAATTTTGAAAGATTCTTTATTTTTTTAATTGAATCTATAAAAAAATCGAATAAAAATTCGGTGTCTTTAGGTCCACTTGAAGCTTCTGGATGAAACTGTACAGAAAAAAAAGGTTTGTAATTGTGAATAATTCCTTCGCAAGTATCATCATTTAAATTTCTAAAAAATATTTTCCATTCTCCAGAAATATGTTTTGTATCTAAAACATATCCATGATTTTGTGATGTAATAAAACTTTTTCCTGTTTTTAATGACAAAACCGGTTGATTATGACTTCTATGTGCATATTTCAATTTATAAGTATCTCCTCCTGCTGCTATCCCTAAAAGTTGATTCCCCAAACATATACCAAATATAGGTCGTTTTTTTTTCATAACTATACGAAGATAATGTATCGGTTTTTTATAAACTTTAGGATTTCCAGGTCCATTAGAAAGGACTAATCCATCATATTCTTCTTTTGTAAAATCATAATCCCATGGGACTCTAATAATAGAACAATCTCTTCGTAAGAGACAACGTAATATATTATTCTTTAAACCAAAATCTACAAGTAATATTTTATATTTTCCATTTCCATATATAATTTTTTTGTCTATCGATACTTTTTCAGAAAGATTATCCTGATTTGGATCATAAAAAGGAAGATCTTCATTTTTCATTAAAATTTTACCTAACATGGATCCTCCATTTTTCCTAAGTTTTTTTGCAATAAATCTGGTATCTACACCATATAATCCAGGAATTCCATTTTCATACAACCAATTTGATAAAGTTTTATTCATATTCCAATGATACGGACGATTAGAATAATAAGAAATAACAAGCCCGGATATTTGAACTTTATCGGATTCATAAAATTCATAAATAGATTCTTCTCTACAAGAAGAAGATGGGATTCCATAATTTCCTATTATGGGATAAGTATAAGTCAATATTTGACCTTTATAAGAAGGATCTGTAATACTTTCTGTATAACCGGTCATAGCCGTATTAAACACAACTTCACCAGAAGAGGATATTGGTGCTCCTAAATGATAAGCTTCATACCGAGTTCCATCTTCTAATATAAGAATTGCTTTTTTTATTTTATTTTCCATATTATAGATATGATAAGGCATTCCTTAACTTTTTAAGGAATAATTTTACATGATTCCCATTAATATTTAATGGAGGAAGTAATCGTAAAACATATGGATTATTAGACGTCCCAACAAATACTTTTTCTTTATAAATTAAAATATTTTTTAAATCCTGAATGGGAAAATTAAATTTTAACCCTATCATCAGTCCTCTCCCCCTAATTTCTTTTATTTCAGGAATAAGCCGTAATTCTTCCAACAAAATTTTTCCCATTTTTTTTGCATTTTCAATTAAATTTTCTTTTTGTATAATTTCTAATACAGCAATCCCAGCTGTACAAGCTAAATGATTTCCTCCAAAAGTAGTTCCTAACATTCCATAATATGGTTTAAATTTAGGATGGATAAGGACCCCTCCTATAGGAAATCCGTTTCCCATACCTTTAGCTATAGTAATTAAATCCGGTTTAATAGGATACAACTGATGAGAAAAAAAATATCCTGTTCTTCCGTATCCACTTTGGACCTCATCTATAATCAATATTGTATTGTATTCTTTACAAAAACTTCCGACTTTATAAAAGAAATCGTAACCAGGATCTATAATTCCAGATACACCTTGTATTCCTTCAGTAATGACAGCACAAATTTCTTGACTCTTTAATTCCTTTTCTAAGGAATAAAAATCTTTATAATTTACGAATATGGTCTCATGTTGAGCATTAAAAGGGGATGTTAATTTGTAATTATCCGTTACCGAAAGACTCCCACTTGTTCTTCCATGAAAAGAACCTTTAAAAGCAATAACTTTTTTTTTCCCTGTATGAAAAGAAGCGATTTTCAATGCATTTTCATTAGATTCTGCACCAGAATTACATACAAATAATAAATAGTTTTTATATCCTGAAATATCTCCAAGTAGAGAAGCTAATCTATTTTTTTGAGAAATATAAACGCTATTAGAATAATAGGAAATTTTGTGTATTTGTTCTATCAAAGCTTTCACATAATATGGATGTGAATGTCCAATGGAAATGACAGCATGTCCTCCATAAAAATCTAAATACATATTTCCTTGTACATCAAAAATATAAGATCCTTTACTCTTACTTAATTCTATATCCAAAATAGGATAAACGTCAAATAATTTCATTTTTAGAAACGAACAGATTTTAATCTTAAACCACAAGTTTCATCCAAATCAAACATAATATTCATATTTTGTATAGCTTGACCAGAAGCTCCTTTTATGAGATTATCTATGATACTGACAACAATCAGTTGATCTTTCTCTTTAAGAAGATATAAAAAACATTTATTTGTATTGATCACTTGTTTAATATCAATATTCATATCAGAAACCATTACAAATGGATGGTTTTTATAATATTCTTTATATATTTCCTGATTTTTTTCTAAAGAAAGAACAGAATGAGTATATAAAGTAGTTATAATTCCTCTAGAAAAATTACCTCTATAAGGTACAAAATAAATTTTAGAAGAAAAATTGTTTTGTATTTGATGAACGGTTTGTTCAATTTCCTGCAAATGTTGATGTTTAAAAATTTTATAAACAGAAATGTTATTATTTCTCCAACTAAAATGATTCGTATCACTTAATTTTCTTCCAGCTCCTGTAGAACCTGTTATAGCACTAATATGAATATTATTTTTTAATAATTGATTTTTAGCTAATGGTAAAAGAGCTAAAAGAATAGATGTGGCAAAACATCCAGGATTGGCTATATTGTTAGATTTCTTTATGATTTCTTTTCTCCATTCTGGTAATCCATAAACGAAATTTCTATTCTTAAAAACCGATTGAATTTTAATTCTAAAATCCTGACTCAAATCAATTACTTTTGTATTTTCTGATATATTATTTAATTTCAATTCTTTTCTAGATTGTCCATGTCCGGAACAAAGAAATACAATATCTATTTCTTTGCTTAAACTACGAGAGAATTTTATATTTTTGATTTCGCCTAATAAATCTTGATGAACTACATGAATCAATTCTCCTGCATGACTTTTACTAACTATATTTTTAAGACTCATTTTAGGATGATAAATCATCAATCTAATTAATTCTCCAGCAGTATATCCAGCCCCTCCTATAATACCTATTTTAATCATTCTTTTTCTTTTTATTTAAATTGTGATATATTTTCATTTGATTACTCAAAATTTTAGTAAACCCTTTAACATCTTCTGCTGTCCAAGCATAATTCATTTCTCCATATTTAGCCATATTAGAAGATGTCATTAAATCAAATTTAGATTTGATTCCTACTAAATGAAATCTATAAGGATAAAGAATGATATCTACAGTTCCGGTTAATCTTTCTTGTGTACTTTTTAAAAATTTTTCTATATCACGCATAACAGGATCTAAATATTGAGCTTCATGGAGCAACATACCATACCAATTGGATAATTGTTCTTTCCAATAAAGTTGCCATTTTGTAAGAATATGTTTTTCCAATAAATGATGGGCTTTGATAATAATAATTGCAGCTGAAGCTTCAAAAGCGACTCTTCCTTTAATCCCTAAAATAGTATCTCCTATATGAATTCCTCTTCCTATAGCAAATTCTGAAGCTATTTTTTCAATTTTTATTATGTTTTTTATAGCTTTTCCTTTTTCTTTATTGACACTTACTAATTCTCCCTTTTCAAATTCTAACTCCATAATTCTCACTTTTTTTTTCTTTAATTTTGTTGGATAAGCTTCTTCAGGAAAATCGTGATAAGAAGTAAGAGTTTCCTCTCCTCCTATACTAGTTCCCCAAATTCCTTTATTAATAGAATATTTAACTTTATCCCAACAAATAGAGACTCCTTTATTTTTTAAATATTCAATTTCTTCTTTTCTAGATACTTTCATATCTCTTACAGGAGATAAAGTTATTGTATCCGGACAAATAATTTGAAAAGCTATATCAAATCTAACTTGATCATTCCCTGCTCCTGTACTTCCATGAGCAATTGCTTTTGCTTGAATATAAGTAGCGTATTGCGCTATTTTAATAGCCTGAAAAATTCTTTCTGAACTGACTGAAAGCGGATAAGTATTATTTTTAAGAACGTTTCCGAATATAAGATATTTTATACAATTTTGATAGTATTCTTCTATAGCGTCAATAGTTTTATGCGACTTAGATCCAATGCTTAAAGCTCTTTTTTCAATTTGATATAATTCATCCTTATTAAAACCTCCTGTATTAATAATAACTGTATGAACTTCATATTTTTCCTGTACTAAATATTTTAAACAATAAGAGGTATCTAAACCCCCACTATAAGCTAAAACAATTTTGTCTCCAGTAGATAAATAATTTCTTTTAGATTTATGTTTTTTATTTTTATCCGTATTTGGATTGTATAAAAGACCTGTACATAAACACATTTTTCTTTTGTTTCTGGTTAATATATCAAAATTTGCACAACTTTGACATCCTTTCCAAAATTTTTCTGAATGAGTCAATTCACTGAAAGACACAGGTTTAAATCCCAATTTTGTATTGATTCTAATAACTGGATTACTTGTTGTAATACTAAAAATTTTAGAATTTGGAAATTTTTTTCTAGAAAGTTTAAAAATTTCAGTTTTAATAATTTTTGCCAATCCTTGTTTTCTAAATTGAGGAAAAACAATTAAACCGGAATTAACAACAAATTCTTCATTCTGAAAAGTTTCAAGATAACTAAATCCCGCTAATTTTCCATCAAAAAAAGCAATTACCGCATTTCCATGAATAATTTTTGATTTAATATATTCTGGATCTCTTTTTGCGATTCCAGTTCCTCTGACTTCTGCTGATTCCTTAATTTTTTTGCAAATTAAGAAAGCATATTTTGTATCCTCTTCATGAGATACTCTAACTTTTATCTTCATTTTTCTTTGTAAGAACCTACTAAGAAGAAAAAAATAAACGCGTTGTCCCGATTGGGAGTAGTAGTATGAATAATGCTTCATATATTTTACTTTTCTATCTATGCCCAAATACAAATTTAATAAAGTCTTTTTAATTAAGATCAGTCTTGATCTTGTATTGATCAATTTTAATTTAAACAAAAATCAAACCCTTTGAAGTCCTCTAATTTTTTTAAAAAACTTGAATTAATATTAATTTCATATTTTACAGATTCGAAATTTAAAAAAACTTTATCTACTTCATCATAAAGAATGATATTCAACTTTTTGTTTCCTACTTGTTGAGAGAAAAGTTTTTCTATATTATTAATAAACACATTATTTAAATTGTTTATATTGATTTTTATTATCAGTTTATGCACCAATTTATTTAAAACATTTTGTGTGTTTTCTATATGTAAAATATTATATTTTTTTTGGTGTTTTGATTTTTCAATAGAAAAACATATATGTAGCGGATTATTCTGAATTAAAATAGGTTCATATCTCAAATATTGTTGTCCATAAATTCTAAATTCTTTAGAAGAATTATAATCTTCTAATAAAAAAATGCCATATTTTATTCCATTTTTTATATATGTTTTTTTTTCTAATTTTGATAAAATTCCACATACATACATTCTTTTTCCTATGAGAAGGGATTCTTTTTTATTTAATTCTTCTAATGAAATATTTGTGAAATATTTTATTTCATAATAGAAATCATCTAAAGGATGTGCAGAAGTATAAACACCCAATACTTCTTTTTCTTTGGATAATTTATATATATTACTCCATAAATTACATTTCATAATAATAGGTCGATTATATTCCTCATTTTTAGTTTTTTGTAATTTGGATCCAAATCTAATAATTTTCTCTAAAGTATTTAGTTTTTCATTAAATTCAATATAAAAATATTGCTCTCTATTAATATGAAAACTATCTAAAGATCCGGATAAAATTAAACTTTCTAAAGTTTTTTTATTCACTACACGTAAATCTACTCTTTTAACCAAATTAAAAATAGAGGTATAAGGTCCGTTTTTTTTTCTTTCTTGAAGAAGAATTTTAACAGCATTTTTTCCAACTCCTTTTATTCCAGCAAGACCAAATCTAATACAATTAAAATCAGTTACTTTAAAAAAAGAATCACTTTCATTTATATCCGGACTGATGACAGATATATTCATTTTTTTACATTCTTCTATGAAAAAAGTAAGTTGTTTAATATTATGCATATTATTACTCAGTACAGAAGCCATATATTCACATGGAAAATGTGCTTTTAAGTAAGCAGTTTGAAAAGCTATATAAGCATAACATGTAGCATGAGATTTATTAAAAGCATAACAAGAAAAATACTCCCAATCTTTCCATATTTTTTCTAAAATATTTTTAGGATAACCTTTTTTTATAGCTTGATTGAGAAATAAATTTTTCATTTTATTGAGTTTGTCTTTTTTCTTTTTCCCCATAGAGATTCTCAAAATGTCTGCTTCTCCTTTGCTAAAATCAGCTATTTTTTGGGCTATTAACATGACTTGTTCTTGATATATTGTTATTCCATAAGTTTCTTTTAAAAATTCCTCCATTTCTGGTAAATCATACGTGATCGCTTCTTTTCCATGTTTTCTGGAGATAAAATTAGGAATGTATTGTAAAGGACCTGGTCTATACAATGCAGTCATTGCAATTAAGTCATCGAATTTATCAGGTTTTAATTGACGTAAATATTTTTGCATACCTGGAGATTCATATTGAAAAACTGCAACAGTTTCTCCTTTTTGAAAAATATGATATGTCTTCTCGTCCTTCAAAAAAGAAAAATCCTCTGTCATAATATTCACATTAATCCGTTTTTTTTTGATAATATTTATAGTGTCTTTAATAATAGTAAGAGTTTTCAATCCCAAAAAATCCATTTTCAATAATCCAGCATGTTCCACCACATGATTATCAAATTGTGTCAGTAACAAATTTGATTCCTTTGATATAGATACTGGTACATATTCTTGAATATCATTTGGACTGATTATAATCCCACAAGCGTGTACTCCTGTACTTCTTATCGTCCCTTCCAAGATTTCTGCTTGTTGTAAAACTTTTCCTTCTAATGTATCTTTATTTTTCGCAAAATCTCTCAATTTTCGGATATTGTTCATTTCTTCTTTACTTATTATTTTTTCTGATACATTTTTTTCGTATAAAATTTTTTTTAACGAAAACATATTGGGTACCATTTTTGCTATTCTATCTGCTTCTTTTAAAGGCAAATCTAATACGCGACCAATATCTCTTATGGACGATTTTGCTCCCATCGTAGCATATGTTATAATTTGTGCCACTTGATGTTTTCCGTATTTTTTCACAACCCATTCAATAATTTTTTCACGTCCTCTATCATCAAAATCAATATCAATATCTGGCAAAGAAATTCTATCCGGATTTAAAAATCGTTCGAAAAGAAGATGATATTTTATTGGATCTATATTAGTTATTTCTATACAATAGGCAACAATGGATCCGGCTACTGATCCTCTTCCAGGTCCTACTGAAATATTCATTTTTCTAGCTTGAGAAATAAAATTGTGAACAATGAGAAAATATCCAGGATATCCAATTTTTTCTATTGTTTTTAATTCAAAAAAAATTCTTTCTTCAATTTTTTTAGTAATATTTTTATAACGTTTTTTAGCTCCATCAAAAGTTATTTTTTTTAAAAAACGATTCTCTCCTCTATTTCCTCCATCTATTTTATCTATAGGATCTTCAAAAGATTTCGGAATTTGAAATTTGGGAAGTAATATTTTGTGTGAAAGATGATAAGATTCAATTTTATTGATTAATTCTTCCAAAAAATCAAAAGATTCCGGAAGATCAAAAAATATTTTTTTCATTTCCTCTGTACTCTTGAAATAAAATTCTGTATTGGGAAAACCAAATCTATAACCTCTCCCTTTTCCTATAGGAGTCGATTGTTTTTCTCCATTTTTTACACAAAGTAAAATGTCATGAGCATTTGCTTCTTTTTTATCTAAATAGAAAGTATTATTTTGTATAATATATTTTACGTGATGTTTTTTTGAAAATTTTAGTAATATATTATTTACATAATCTTCTGCTTCTAAACCATGACGTAATAATTCTACGTAAAAATCATCACCAAAAAGATCCCTCCACCATAAGAAAATATTTTCTGCTTTTCTTTCTCCATCATTTAATATAGTATATGGAATTTCTGCATTTAAATCTCCAGTAAGAGCAATTAAATTTTCTTTATACTTTTCTATCAAGTTTTTTCCGACTCTAGGAATACCAGCGTAAAAACCTTCCGTATGACCTAATGAACAAAGTTTAGCTAAATTATGATAACCTTTTTTATTTTTAGATAAAAAAACTTGTTGATATCGTCGGTCTGGTTCTTCTTTAGTAAATTTTTTTTGTAAATAATTATCTGAAATAAATACTTCACAACCTACGATTCCTTTGATTGATTTTTTCGGAAAATATTTTTTATTTATGGAATGAACAGCATTTAAGAAATGAAAAGACCCCATCATATTTCCATAATCTGTTATTCCTACAGCTGGCATATTAAAATATATAGCTCTTTCCACTAGAGATTGAATGTCTAGTTGAATAAAGAATAGAAAAATAGGTATGATTATGAATATGAGAATATTTTTTTTTTTTAATTTTTCCTTTTTTTTATTATCGAAATTTAAATTTTTTTCAAAAATTTTTTCTTTTTTTTCTTCTAAAAAAATATGAGATCCTTCTCCTTCCTTAAAGGAAACTACAGAAGAGGGGATTTTTTTTGAATATTTTTTTCTAAATTTTAATATTGTATCTTCTTTTATTCCTATATCTTGATGTGATATTATTCCGATACGCAATAATTCCAAAAAAGAACGAGCTGTGGCTTTTACATCATTGGCTGCATTATGTAAATTTGGAGCTTTTTCTTCAAAGAGTTTTTGATATAATTCAGATAATGTAGGCCATTTTAATCTTTTTCCAATTCCTGGTAATTTACAATAAGAAGTAGAAATATCTTTAGTGTCATATTTTTTTTTCTTAAAAGAAATCTCCATTTTTTTTCTAAAAAATTCACATTCAATAATTTTTATATCGAATTTTAAATTATGACCTATTAAACATTGAGATTTATTAAGAGATTTTTGAAATTCATGTAATACAAAATTTAAATCAAATCCATATTTTTTTGCTTTTTCATTAGTTATTCCATGAATTTTAAAAGCATTAAAAGGAATATCATAATGATCTGGCTTAATAATAAAACTTTTGAATTCTGTTAAATCGCCTATGATATTATGACTTTGCCATGAAATTTGCACTATTCTTGGCCAATGATCTATATGAGTAATTGGAAAATTATAGGATACAGGCAATCCTGTTGTTTCGGTATCAACAATGAGGTACATTTTATTTCAATTAGTAGAAAAAGTTACTGAAAAATTATTAGTTTTGTATTACCTGTTTTTTTTAAAATAAAATAAATAAATGAGAATGCTAAAAACTATTATATTCTAGTTTCTCTGTCCATGTAATGTAATATAATATATTGAAAAAATAATAAAAATTATGTCTAATCAAACCGAAGAAATAAAAAAAAAATTACCTATTTCATATGAAATAAAAAATGAAAAATTGAACGATCAAGAAAACATAAAAACAAGTTTCGATTGGACGAAATATGAAACTCATTTAAATAATGACATACAAAAAGAAAGAAAAAAATTTGAAGAAATATACACAAAAACTTTACCAAATGTTCAAGAATTAGAAATATACCAAGGAATTGTAACATATGTTTCGGATAAAATTGTTATTGTAGATATTGGGTTTAAAGCGGAGGGGGCTATACCTATAAGTGAATTTAGAGAAAATTTAAATATTCAAATCGGAAGCAAAATAGAAGTGATGGTTGTCAAAATGGATTATAAAGGACAATGTATTCTTTCATATCAAAAAGCAAAAATGTTAAGGAACTGGCAACGTATTAATGAAGCATATGAAAAATCAGAGGTCATATTAGGTTATGTTGCAGCCAGAACAAAAGGAGGATTAATCGTTGAAATATTTGACATAGAATGTTTTTTACCTGGATCCCATATCAATGTGAAACCCGTTCGAGATTATGATACTTATGTTGGGAAAACTATGGAGGTAAAAGTTGTTAAAATTAATCAAAAAACAAAAAATGTTGTTGTTTCTCATAAAGTATTGATAGAAAGAGATATTGAAGAACAAAGAAAAGAAATGATATCGAAATTAGATAAAGGCCAGGTATTAGAAGGAAAAATAAAAAATATTCTTCCTTATGGTGCATTTGTAGACTTAGGAGGTGTAGATGCTTTACTTCATATTACTGATATGAGTTGGCCACACATTAATCATCCTACAGAAGTAGTCCAATTGGAACAGGAATTAAAATTTGTTGTATTAGGTGTAGATAAAGAAAAAAATCGTGTTCAATTAGGATTGAAACAATTACAACCTCATCCTTGGAACTCTTTAGATGAAAATTTAAAAGTAGGAAGTAAAGTAAAAGGAAAAGTTAGTGTTTTAACTGATTATGGAGCATTTGTTGAAATTATTCCAGGTGTAGAAGCATTATTGCATATTAGTGAGATGTCTTGGTCTACGGATTTGTCTTCTCCTCAAGATTTTGTGCAAATAGGAGATGAATTAGAAGCTATTATTTTAACCATAGATCGTCAGGAAAGAAAAATGTCTTTAAGTGTAAAACAATTAACTCCAGATACTTGGATTAATATACAGGAAAAATATCCTATAGGATCAAAACATACTGGAATTGTAAAAAAATTTACAAATTTTGGAGTTTTTTTAGAATTAGAAAAAGGAATTTCTGGAATTATTTATACTAATGATCTTTCATGGATTAAAAAAATAAAACATCCTTCCGAATTTTGCAATATAAATGATAAATTGGAAGTTATTGTACTCGCTCTTGATACTCAAGCAAGAAGATTAAATTTAGGACATAAACAATTAACAGAAAATCCGTGGGAAAAATATGAAAAAATTTATTATGTAGGAAGTATTCACAATGGGATGATATCAAATTTATTTGATAAGGGTGCTTCTATAAAATTTACGGAAGATCAAAAAATAGAAGCTTTTTCTCCATTACGTTTTTTAGAAAAAAAAGACGGAACCTTTCTAAAAAAAGGGGAAAAACTAATTTTAAAATAATTGAATTTAATAAAGAAACTAAAAAAATTGTAGTCTCTCATACGTCTGTTTTCCGCGATAAAGATCAAAAACAAAAAAAAGAATTACGTGCAAGAAATAGAAAATTTGAGAGATCAACTCTTGGTGATATAGAAGGATTAGCTAAACTAAAAGAACAAATAGAAAAAGAAAAAAATAAATAGTTCTAAAATAATGAAAACACACCCTATTGCAGAAAAAGAAGGATGGAAAGTAGAAAAAGATTTTCCCGCTTGGGCTAATAATGAATTATATTTAACTACAATTAAAGGTGGATATTTATTAGATGGAGAAACTCCTTTTGAGGCATATAAAAGATTGGCAAAAAATGCGGCAAGAATTTTGAAAAAACCGAAAATAGAAGAAGAATTTTTTAAAATTTTTTGGAGGGGGTGGCTAATTCCTTCTACTCCAGTTATGGTAAATCTTGGAACAGAAAAAGGTTTACCTATTAGTTGTTTCTCTGGAAGAGTTGGTGATAGTATGCATGAAATATATAGAAAAAATTTGGAGATGGCTATACTTAGCAAACATGGTGGAGGAACATCTTATGATTTTAGTTTGATTAGACCTGTAGGTAGTTTCATAAAAAATGGAACATTGGGAACATCTGATGGAATTATTCCTTTTATTAAATCATATGATAGTACCATAATAGCTAGTAAACAGGGAAGAACACGTAGAGGTGCAGTCGCAATTTATTTAAACATAGAACATAAAGAATATCCAGAATTTTTAAAGATCAGGGAACCTAAGGGAGATATTAATCGTCAATGTCATAATATTCATCAAGGTGTAAGAATTTCTAATTCTTTTATGGAGAAAGTATTAAAAAAAAACGGAAAAGAACGAATTTTATGGATTGATACTCTTAAAGAACGTGTTAAAACTGGAGAACCATACCTTTTTTTTCAAGAAAATGCTAATAGAAACCTTCCAGAAAATTGGAAAAAACATGGATTAAAAATACATCATAGTAATCTTTGTTCAGAAATTATGTTACCGACAGATGAAAGTCATACTCTTGTATGTTGCCTTTCTTCTTTAAATTTATATAAATATGTAGAATGGAAAAATACAAACACTGTTTTTTATTCTATTTTATTCCTTGATGCAGTGATGCAAGAATTTATTGATAAAGGAAAACATATACGGGGAATAGAAGATGCTGTTCGTTTTGCAGAAAAAAGTAGAGCTTTAGGTTTAGGAGCTTTAGGTTGGCATTCATATTTACAGTCTAATATGATTCCTTTTATATCTATAAAATCTGAAGTATTGACACATGATATATTTAGATATATACAATTGGAATCTCAAAAAGCGACTAAGTATTTGGCCAAAGAATATGGAGAATCTGAATGGAATATAGGAACAGGAAGAAGAAATCTGACATTAATGGCAATGGCTCCTAATAGAAGTTCGGCTAAATTAGCTGGTGGTCTCTCTCAAGGAGTGGAACCTTTAGCTGCAAATATATATGTAGACGATGATTCAAAAGGAATGCATATTCGTAAAAATCCTTATTTAGAAAAAATACTTATAAAAAATGGATATAATGTTCCAGAAGTTTGGGAACAGATAGCCAATGAAAAAGGGTCTTGCCTTGGATTAACCGCCCTTAATGAAAAACAAAAAAATGTTTTTAGATGTTTCAAAGAGATTAATCAATTAGAATTAATTAAACAAGCCAGTATACGACAAAAATATATTGATCAAGGACAAAGTATAAATCTTTCTTTTCATCAAGAAACTCCAGCAAAATATATAAATAAAGTACATATTGAAGCTTGGAAAATAGGATTAAAAAGTCTTTATTATTATAGAAGTGAAAGCATTCTTCGTGCAGATACAAAAAATAGAGATTTATATTTAGAAAGTTTATTATAAAAAATAGGGCAGCGACTTACTCTCCCAGAATAAACCAGTACCATCAGCGCTAATGTGTTTCACTTCTCTGTTCGGGATGGGAAGAGGTGGGGCCACATTGCTATAACCACCCTAAAAAAATGCTAAAAAACAATACTATAAAAAACAAAACATAATATACATGATGAAAGATCAAAAGTTTATGGGTAATTAGTACTACTCAGCTATGACATTACTGTCTTTACACTTATAGCCTATCAACGTTGTCATCTTCAACGACCCTTAAAAGAAGCCTAATCTTGTGGAGAGTTTCGCACTTATATGCTTTCAGTGCTTATCTCTTCCGAACATAGCTACTCAGCGATGCACCTGGCGATACAACTGATACACCAGAGGTTCGTCCAATTCGGTCCTCTCGTACTAGAATCAGGTCCACTCAAGCTTCTAACGCTCGCAATAGATAGAGACCGAACTGTCTCACGACGTTCTGAACCCAGCTCGCGTGCCACTTTAATGGGCGAACAGCCCAACCCTTGGGACCTTCTTCAGCCCCAGGATGTGACGAGCCGACATCGAGGTGCCGAACCTCCCCGTCGATGTGAGCTCTTGGGGGAGACTAGCCTGTTATCCCCGGAGTACCTTTTATCCTTTGAGCGATGGCCCTTCCATGCGGAACCACCGGATCACTATGCCCTACTTTCGTACCTGATCGACTTGTCAGTCTCACAGTCAAGCACCCTTATGCCATTACACTCTACACACGATTACCAAACGTGTTGAGGGTACCTTTGGGAGCCTCCGTTACTTTTTAGGAGGCGACCACCCCAGTCAAACTACCCACCACGCAATGTCTTCAATTTTTTTAATTGAGTTAGATTTCAACTAAAAAAAGGGTGGTATTTCAAGGACAACTCCACATTACCTAGCGACAATGCTTCAAAGTTTCCCACCTATCCTACACATTTTTTAATCGAAATCAATACGAAGCTATAGTAAAGGTTCACAGGGTCTTTTCGTCCCATTGCGAGTAATCGGCATCTTCACCGATATTACAATTTCACCGAGCTCACGGCTGAGACAGTTTCCAGATCGTTACACCATTCGTGCAGGTCGGAACTTACCCGACAAGGAATTTCGCTACCTTAGGACCGTTATAGTTACGGCCGCCGTTTACTGGGGCTTCAGTCAAAAGCTTTGCCGAAGCTAACCTTTTTCTTTAACCTTCCAGTACTGGGCAGGTGTCAGACCCTATACTTCATTTTTCAATTTAGCAGAGTCCTATGTTTTTGATAAACAGTCGCCTGGATCTCTTCTCTGCGGCCTTCTTTAAAGGAAGGCTACCTTTCTCCCGAAGTTACAGGTTCATTTTGCCTAGTTCCTTAGCCGTGAATCACTCGAGCACCTTAGGATTCTCTCCTCAACTACCTGTGTCGGTTTTGGTACGGATTACTTTTATCTGAAGCTTAGAGGCTTTTCTTGGAAGCTCTTACCTGCACTATCCACTTACCCGAAGGTTTGTGGTACTATTGTAGATCAGCAAAATATACGGATTTTCCAATATATTTTATACCTAACTACTTTAACGTACACATCCGTCCGTACGCGACAGTTTCATAACTCCGTCCCCCCTATCGCAATAAAAGTAAGTACCGGAATATTGACCGGTTTTCCATCGATTACACCTTTCGGTTTCATCTTAGGGCCCGACTAACCCTCAGCTGATTAACATAGCTGAGGAACCCTTAGTTTTTCGGTGTGCAGGTTTCTCACCCGCATTATCGTTACTTATACCTACATTTTCTTTTGTAATAGCTCCACCATATTTCACAATATAACTTCTATGCTATTACAATGCTCCCCTACCGATTGATAATTAATATCAATCCCATAGTTTCGGCGATATATTTATGCCCGTTTATTATCCATGCTTAATCACTCGACTAGTGAGCTGTTACGCACTCTTTAAATGAATAGCTGCTTCCAAGCTAACATCCTAGCTGTCTCAGTAACTAAACTTCGTTAACTCAACTTAATATATACTTAAGGGCCTTAACTGATGGTCTGGGTTGTTTCCCTCTTGGACATGGACCTTAGCACCCATGCCCTCACTACCGTGAAATATAATAACAGCATTCGGAGTTTGTCAGGAATTAGTAGGTGATGAAACCCCTTCATCCAATCAGTAGCTCTACCTCTGTATTATTTCACACGATGCTGCACCTAAATGCATTTCGGGGAGTACGAGCTATCTCCGAGTTTGATTGGCCTTTCACCCCTATCCACAAGTCATCCGAAGACTTTTCAACGTCTACCGGTTCGGTCCTCCACTGTGTGTTACCACAGCTTCAACCTGCTCATGGATAGATCACTCGGTTTCGCGTCTAATTCCTCCGACTATACGCGCCCTATTCAGACTTGCTTTCGCTACGGCTCCATAGCTGAACTATTTAACCTTGCCGGAAAAATTAACTCGTAGGTTCATTATGCAAAAGGCACGTCGTCACTTCACGAAGAAGCTCCGACAGTTTGTAAGCGTATGGTTTCAGGATCTATTTCACCCTTCTATTCGAAGTACTTTTCACCTTTCCCTCACGGTACTAGTTCACTATCGGTCTCTGAGGAGTATTTAGCCTTACCGGATGGTCCCGGTAAATTCAGACAAGATTTCCCGTGTCCCGTCCTAATCAGGTTACTACTTATGCAATTTTTCCATTTTACATACAGGATTATCACCTTCTATGATTGATTTTTCCAAATCATTCTGCTATAGAAAAATAATCACTTATTTGTAGACCTATAACCCCATTATAGCCTAGACCATAATGGTTTGGGCTATTCCGTTTTCGCTCGCCACTACTAACGGAATCACTATTGTTTTCTTTTCCTCTAGATACTTAGATGTTTCAGTTCTCTAGGTTTGCTTTACTATATAAAGTAATATCATATAAATATGATAGGTTTCCCCATTCGGAAATCTGCGGATTAACTTGTATGTGCCAATACCCGCAGCTTATCGCAGCTTATCACGTCCTTCTTCGCCTCTCAGAGCCAAGGCATCCACCATACGCCCTTTAATAACTTTTATCTTTTCATCATTGTATATTATGTATGTCAAAGAACTTTCTAAAATAAATGGAGAATATCGGAGTCGAACCGATGACCTCCTGCGTGCAAAGCAGGCGCTCTAGCCATCTGAGCTAATTCCCCTAAAATAGTCTCGCGCGGAATTGAACCGCGGACCTCTACATTATCAGTGTAGCGCTCTAACCATCTGAGCTACGAGACTGATTACATAAACAATCAATCTCTTTATAGAAAAAGCTTCTGGCCTAATCTTATTATTTTATTTTAATAAGGAAAAAACTCTAAAAAAGAGATGTTCCAGCCGCACCTTCCGGTACGGCTACCTTGTTACGACTTAGCCCCAGTTATCGATTTTACCCTAAGCAGCTCCTTTAATGGTCACCGATTTTAGGTCCCCCCGACTTCCATGGCTTGACGGGCGGTGTGTACAAGGCCCGGGAACGTATTCACCGCATCATGGCTGATATGCGATTACTAGCGATTCCAACTTCATAGAGTCGAGTTGCAGACTCCAATCCGAACTGGGATCGGCTTTTAGAGATTAGCTTCTGATTGCTCAGTAGCAAACCCTTTGTACCGACCATTGTAGCACGTGTGTAGCCCAAGGTATAAGAGCCGTGATGATTTGACGTCATCCCCACCTTCCTCTCGACTTACGTCGGCAGTCTTGTTAGAGTCCCCGACATTACTCGCTGGCAACTAACAATAAGGGTTGCGCTCGTTAAGGGACTTAACCCAACACCTCACGGCACGAGCTGACGACAACCATGCAGCATCTTGTACTCCGTCCGAAGACTAAACTATTTCTAGCTTATTCGTAGTACATTTAAACCTTGGTAAGGTTCCTCGCGTATCATCGAATTAAACCACATGCTCCACCGCTTGTGCGGGCCCCCGTCAATTCCTTTGAGTTTCAGCCTTGCGACCGTACTCCCCAGGTGGATCACTTATCACTTTCGCTTAGTCACTGAAATAAATCCAACAACTAGTGATCATCGTTTACGGCGTGGACTACCAGGGTATCTAATCCTGTTTGCTCCCCACGCTTTCGTGCCTCAGCGTCAGTATAGATTTAGTAACCTGCTTTCGCGATCGGTGTTCTGTGTGATATCTATGCATTTCACCGCTACACCACACATTCCAGCTACTCCAATCTCACTCAAGTCTATCAGTATCAATAGCCATTTTAACAGTTAAGCTGCAATATTTCACTACTGACTTAATAAACCGCCTACGCACCCTTTAAACCCAATAAATCCGGATAACGCTTGTGTCCTCCGTATTACCGCGGCTGCTGGCACGGAGTTTGCCGACACTTATTCGTATAGTACATTCACAATTCTTATCACGTAAGAATTTTTATTCCTAAACAAAAGCAGTTTACAACCCATAAGGCATTCTTCCTGCACGCGGCGTGGCTGGTTCAGAGTTTCCTCCATTGACCAATATTCCTCACTGCTGCCTCCCGTAGGAGTCTGGTCCGTGTCTCAGTACCAGTGTGGGGGATCACCCTCTCAGGCCCCCTACCGATCATCGTCTTGGTAAGCCTTTACCCTACCAACTAACTAATCGGACGCACGCCCATCTTTTGCCGTATTTCTACTTTAATAATAAAATCATGTGATTTCATTATACTATAGAACATTAATCCAAGTTTCCTCAGGCTATTTTCTAGCAAAAGGTAGGTTACGTACGTGTTACGCACCCGTACGCCGGTCGCCATCAAAATCTATATAATATAGATTTTATGTTGCCCCTCGACTTGCATGTGTTAAGCCCGCCGCTAGCGTTCATCCTGAGCCAGGATCAAACTCTCCGTTGTAAAAAAATTAATATCAAATACGCTAAACCTTATTAAATAATCTATAAGTATCAGGCCTAGAAGCTTCTTTATGCAAAGAACAATAAAATACTATTATTGAATATACAAGTATACGTTTTTTTTATTTAAAAAAAAATTTTTAATAATAATAAATGTATATATATTTTTTCGTTAGAAAAAAAATAATCTAATTTTATACAAATAATATAACATATAAATTTCCTAATTCATGAATATGAGAACTTCAGATTTTGATTTTACATTTCCTTCAAATCTTCTTGCTAAATTCCCTATACAAGAAAGAGACGAGTCCAAATTAATGATCATTCATAGAAAAAATGAAAAAATAGAACATAAATTATTTAAAGATTTATATGAATATTTTGAAGAAGGAGATATATTGATTCTCAATAATACGAAAGTTTTTCCTGCAAGATTATTTGGAAATAAAGAAAAAACAGAAGCAAAAATAGAAGTTTTTTTACTTAGAGAGCTAGATTCAAAAGATAGAACATGGGATGTATTAGTTGATCCAGCAAGAAAAGTACGAGTAGGAAATAAATTAAATTTTGGATCTGGATTAACAGGAGAAGTTATAGATAATACAACTTCCAGAGGGAGGATTTTACAACTCAATTTTAATGGCACTCATGAAGAACTTATAAAAAAAATAAAAGAATTAGGAAAAACTCCCTTACCAAAATATATGAATAGACAACCTGAAAAAAACGATAAAGAACGTTATCAAACCGTATATGCAAAAAAAGAAGGATCTGTAGCCGCACCTACAGCAGGATTACATTTTTCAAAACATTTATTAAAAAAATTAGAAATAAAAGGAGTTAATTTAGCGGAAATTACATTACATTTAGGATTAGGAAGTTTTTTACCAGTAGAAGTAGAAGATATATCAAAACATAAAATGGATTCAGAAAAATGTTCTATAAATGAAAATACATGCAAAATAGTAAATAATGCTATACAAAAAAAAAAAGAATTTGTGCTGTTGGGACTTCTTCTAATGAGAGCAATTGAAAGTTCTGTTTCTTCAAATAAAAATTTGAATCCTTTTTATGGATGGACAAATAAATTTATTTATCCTCCTTATAACTTTAACATAGCTAATACTATGATCTCAAATTTTCATATGCCAAAATCTACATTACTTATGATGACAGTAGCTTTTGCGGGGTTCGATTTAATAATGAAAGCATATAAAATAGCAATAAAAGAAAAATACAGGTTTTATTCTTATGGAGACGCAATGTTAATATTATAAAAAAAATCATAAGACATTATTATGATTATAATATTATGAAAATTATTTTAGAAAAAATAAAAAACACTATAAAAAAAGAAATAAAAGAGTTCGAAAAACAATTTGAAACTATAATTAAAAGTAATATTCCTCTTATAGATCAAATCACTCATTATATTATTCATAAAAAAGGAAAATTAATTCGTCCTATATTCGTTTTTTTAATAGCTAAAATGTTAGGTCCCATACAAAAAAAACATATCATACTGCTTGTAATTGAACTAATACATACAGCTACACTTATACATGATGACGTTATAGATAATAGTTCTCTTCGTCGTGGATCTTTTTCTATTAATGCTATATGGAAAAATAAAATTGCTGTTTTAATTGGAGATTACTTACTTTCTAAAAGTCTTTTAATTGCAACAAATAATAATTATTATGATTTACTTAAAATTGTATGTAAAACAATAAAAGATATGAGTGAAGGAGAATTACTCCAAATGGAAAAATCTAAAAAATTAAATATTACTGAAAAAATTTATGATCAAATTATTTATCATAAAACGGCAAGTCTAATCGCTGCTTCTTGTGAAGCAGGGGCGCGTTCAGTTAACACAGATGAAAAAACAGCTTTAAAAATGAGAGAATTTGGAATTCTTGCGGGAATAGCCTTTCAAATTAAAGATGATTTATTTGACTATGAAGATGAAGAAAAAAATAAAAATTTAACGGGAAAACCTGTAGGAATAGATTTAAGAGAAAAAAAAATAACACTTCCACTTATTCATACGATTCAAAATGCTTCTAAGAAAGATCAAAAACGTATTTTAAATTACATAAAAAATTATGATGAAAAAAAAAGATATCAAATTATTGATTATGTCAAAAAATATGGAGGTTTAAAATATGCTACTGAAAAAATGATTAAATTTCGTAATGACGCATTAAAAATTTTAGAACTTTATCCAGAAGGAGTAATTAAAGAGACACTAAAAATAATGGTAAATTTTATTATAGAAAGGAATCAATAAGTTTTAATTATATGACAAAAAATTTAGTAATTGTAGAATCCCCTACTAAAGCTCATACGATACAAACATTTCTTGGAAAAAATTATTATGTAGTATCTAGTTATGGGCATATTATTGATCTTCCAGAAAAAAAAATAGGAATTCAAATTAAAGAAAATTTTAAACCTAGTTATGTCATATTACCTAAAAAAAAAAAATTGTTCAAAATAAAGAAATTAATAAAAGATCATGAAATAATTTGGTTAGCTTCTGATGAAGATCGTGAAGGAGAGGCAATAGCTTATCAAATTTGTAA
Source organism: Blattabacterium sp. (Nauphoeta cinerea) (assembly GCF_000471965.1). Taxonomy (GTDB): domain Bacteria; phylum Bacteroidota; class Bacteroidia; order Flavobacteriales; family Blattabacteriaceae; genus Blattabacterium. The sequence continues at coordinate 284,799 of NC_022550.1, read as the reverse complement.
AATATTTAATATTTCTGAAAAGAAATATAAAAGAATTGTTTTTCATGAAATTACAAAAAAGGCAATTCTTAATGCCATAAAAAAACCAAGACCAATTAATTACAATTTAGTTTATGCACAACAGACTAGACGTATTATAGATCGATTAGTAGGATTTCAATTATCTCCTATTTTATGGAAAAAAATTAACAAAGGTCTTTCTGCAGGTAGAGTTCAATCAGTCGCTGTAAGATTAATAGTAGAACAGGAAAAAAAAATACAAAATTTTATCCCTCATAAAGTTTATCAGATTTATGGGAAATTCACTAATTCTGAACAAAAAATTACTTTTGATGCTAAATTAGAAAAACAAATAGAAAATAAAAAAATAGTCAAAAATATTTTAACATTATGTATTAATAGTATTTTTATAATTAAAAAAATTATTACAAAAAAGAAAAAAAAAGTCCTCCAGCTCCATTTACTACTTCGTCTTTACAACAAGAAGCTTATAACAAATTATTATTCTATATCTCAAACAATGTTATTAGCTCAAAAATTATATGAAAAAGGATTTATTACATACCTTCGAACAGATAGTACAAATTTATCAAAAAGTATATTATTAGATATAAAAAATTTTATACTTTCTTTATATGGAAAAAAATATTTATCTATAAAAAAATTTTCTAAAAATAAAAAAGAATTATCTCAAGAAGCTCATGAAGCAATTCGTCCTACAACTATTAATTATAATGAAAACTATTTACGTTCTTTAAACATATTTGAAAAACGTCTTTATAGACTTATATGGGAACGAACAATTATAGGTCAAATGACAGACGTTATTTTTGAAAAAAAAAATATTTATATTCAATCTTCTTATTTAGAAAATTTTTTTATTTCAACGAAAAAAAATATTTTATTTGATGGATTTATGAAAATATCAAATAAAAATAAAGAAAATAAATTAAATCACTTTTTAATAAAAGAAGGGACTTTTTTAGAAAAAAAAGAAATCATAGCTAAACAAATTACTCAAAATCATTTATATAGGTATACTGAAGCTAGTTTAGTCAAAAAATTGGAACAATTAAAAATTGGAAGACCATCAACTTATGTTCCTATAATATACACTATTAAAAAAAGAAATTATGTTAACATACAAAAAATATCAAAAAAAATAGAAACACGTGAAACTTTTTTTTTAAAAGGAAATTTGATTTCTCAAAAATATGATGAGATTTTTGAAATAGAAAAAAATAAATTTCATCCTACAGAAATAGGAATTTTAACCACTAATTTTCTGATCAAAAATTTTGATGAAATAATGAATTTTAATTTTACTGCAGATTTAGAAAAAAATTTTGATAATATAGCTAAAGGAAAACAATCTTGGATAAAGATTATTGAAGATTTTTATAGTGGATTTCATAAAAAACTGGAACATGTTAAAAATAATGTTGATAGAATTCATAAAGAACGTTTTCTTGGAAAAGATCCAAAATCTAAAAGAAAAATTTTCGCGAAAATAGCTAAATATGGTCCCGTTATTCAAATGGGAGAATTTAATAATAAAGAAAAACCAAAATTTTCTCCTTTATTAAATAAACAAAAAATAGAAGAAATTTCTTTTGCAGAAGCTTTAAAAATTATTGAATTACCAAAATCATTGGGTGTTTTTGAAGAAAAAGAAATTTTATTAAAAATAAATAAATTTAATATTTATATTAAACATAATAATAAATCAATTCCAATTGATGAAAAAATATTTTTTAATAATTTATTAAATTTAAAACAAGCTATTAATATTATAATCAAAAATAGAAAAAAAATCGAACCCAAATAAATTTTAAATTCTAACCATCAAAGTATCTTTGATTTAAATAAGTTGTAGGATAGGCTTGATCATGTCCTGTACGTTTTACATGATCTAAATATTTAGGAATATAAGATAAAGCTTTGACTCTATCAGATAAAGACATTCTATTCCATATATTTTCAGCCATTTTTTTTTTACCAACTTTATATTTATAATCAGTCCAAAAACGATTAAAAGATAAATCTGTAGGAATTTCTTCTATTGAAAAAGCGGCTCTAGTATTTTTCATTTTATTTATAATAGATTCATTGTAAGGTATGTATTTACCTATCCATATATAATGCGATAAAGAAAGTCTTTCAGGAAAAATAACTTCTCTTAAAAAACCATTTAAATCATATTTAAATATGATATCTCCAGACACGAAACGACTTCTAAATATATATTGTTTACCTCTCATTATTATTGATTTCATCAACATTAATTAATTCTTAAATACATTAACTCAATTATTATTATGATATGATTTGATGATGAAATTTTTAATTTAAAAAAAGATTTTACATAATCTATGTTTAGTTATTTTAAACTGAATTTTTATAAACTGTGGTCAAATTTTAATAATTATTATAAATAATAAATATTTTTATATAATTCTAAAAGAAAAGTTATGGTTTTTTATTATTAAAATAATAGATTTATTATATCTTTTTTTTATATAATTTTTTAACATTATAAATTATAATATGTTATATATTGTTCCTACTCCTATAGGAAATTTAGAAGATTTTACTTTCAGAAGTTTACGAACATTAAAAGAAGTAGATTTAATTTTAGTAGAAAGTTATAAAGTTTCCAAAAAATTATTAGATTTCTATAAAATTAAAAATAACATAAATAAATATCATATTCACAATGAACATAAAATAATACCTTCTTTAATAAAAAAAATTAAAAAGGAAAAAAATGCATTAATATCTAATGCAGGGACTCCAAGTATATCGGATCCAGGTTTTTTACTTATTAAATCTTGTATTCAAGCTTGTATTCCTATAGAATGTTTACCGGGGCCTACAGCTTTTGTTCCAGCATTAGTTTGTTCAGGGGTTTCTACTAATGAATTTATTTTTATAGGTTTTTTACCCAAAAAAAAAGAAAAAAAATTAGAATATTTATCTCAAGAAAATAGAACTATTATATTATATGAATCACCTCATAGATTGTTACAAACATTAAATGATATAAGATGTTTTTTTGGGTCAAAAATAAATATTGTTATATGTAAAGAAATATCCAAATATTTTCAAAATATATTAAGAGGAAATATAGAAAAAATAATTTTACATTATCAAAATATAAAAAAATATTAGGAGAATATACTATTATTATAGAAAAAAATAATTAAATATATTTTTTTCTTATTAAATATTCCGCAATTTGAATAGCATTAGTCGATGCGCCCTTACGAAGATTATCTGCTACTATCCAAATGTTTATAGAATTTTGAAATGAAAAATCTTTTCGTATTCTACCTACAAAAATTTCATCTTTTTTATGAGCATATAATGGCATTGGATAAACATTTTTTTTAGGTTTATCTTGAACTATTATTCCTTTTGTTTTCGATAAAATATTATATATATGATTTATATTAGGTTTTTTCTTAAAAGTAATATTTACACTTTCTGAATGTCCTCCTATAACAGGTACACGTACAGCAGTAGCTGTTATTGCTATATCATAATCATTCATTATTTTTTTTGTTTCATTTATTAATTTCATTTCTTCTAATGTATATCCATTATCCGTAAAATAATCACAATGAGGTAAAACATTTTGATAAATAGGATATGGATATACATTAGAAGAAGAATTTCCATTTTTTTCTTGTTCTTGATATAATTGATCTAAAGCTTTTTTTCCAGTTCCTGTCACAGATTGATAGGTAGAAATCACAATTCTACTAATTTCATACTCTACATGTAATGGAAATAATACCATTACTAATTGTATTGTGGAACAATTTGGATTTGCAATAATTTTATCTTGTTTAGATAAACAAGAAGCATTAATTTCAGGGACAATTAATTTTTTATCAGAATGCATCCTCCATGCAGAAGAATTATCAATAATTGTAGAACCTATATCTGAAAATTTTATAGCCCATTCTTTTGAAATATCAGACCCCGCAGAAAATAAAACAATATCAGGTTTTTTTAAAAATAAATCATATATACTAATAACCTGATGTACTTTTTTTCTGAAAAAAAATTTCTTTCCGATAGATTTTTCAGAAGCAGAAATATATAACTCACTCAATGGAAAATTTCTTTTTTCTAAAAGATCAATCATTATACGACCTACCATACCTGTTACCCCGACTATTCCTAATTTCATTTTATACAAATTTTTATAAAAACTTAATTTTCCATGATATTAAAACAAAGTTAAGTAAAATAATGAAAAAAGGAAAAATGATTATTTTATCAGGACCTTCTGGATCTGGAAAAACTACTATTTCGCATTGCTTACTTTCAAAATTTCCGGAATTAAAATTTTCTGTTTCATGTACTACACGATCAATTAGAAATAATGAAATACATGGAAAAGATTATTATTTTTTATCTACAAGTTCTTTTATTTCTAAAATAAAAAAATATCAATTTGCAGAATGGGAAGAGGTTTATCCTAAATTATTTTATGGAACTTTAAAAAATGAAATATTTAAAATATGGAAATCAAATCAACATATTTTATTCGATATAGATGTAAAAGGAGGTTTAAATTTAAAACGACAATATCCTAATAATTCATTATCTATATTTATAATGGTAGATTCTGTAAATATTTTAAAAAAAAGATTAATTGCAAGATATTATAAAAATGAGAATAATAACGATATAAATATTCGTTTAAATAGAGCTAAAGAAGAAAATAATTATGCAAAATTATTTGATTTTGTTTTATTAAATATTGATTTATATCAAACAAAAAAGAAGGCGATTAAAATAGTTTCTAATTTTATTTATGATAAATAATAATCGGGGTGACTGGATTTGAACCAGCGACCACACGCCCCCCAGACGTGTACTCTAACCAATCTGAGCTACACCCCGATAACGCTCCTCAGGCTGGATTCGAACCAGCGACACCCTGATTAACAGTCAGGTGCTCTAACCAACTGAGCTACTGAGGATTTTATGTATTTTTTCTATTCTTATTTTATGTCTTCCTCCTTCAAAATTCGTTTCTAAAAATATTTCTACAATTTTTATAATTTTATTTTTATCTATAAAACGTGCTGGTAAACTAATTATATTAGCATTATTATGTTTTCTTGCTAAAATAGCAATTTCTTTTTTCCATACCAAAGCTGCACGAATTTTTTTATATTTATTAGCTGTCATAGCAGCTCCATTTCCACTACCACATATAATAATTCCAAAATTTGCTTTTCCTTTATTTACAAATTCTGCTGTGGGATGAACAAAATCTGGATAATCAACTTTTCTATTATATTCCGAAAATCCAAAATCTTTAATTTTATATCCTTTTTGAATTAAAAAATTAATTATTAAATATTTATGATACACTCCTGTATGATCCGATCCTATTGCTATTAGCATTATATGTTTTGCAAAAAAAATGAACAATGAATATACGCTAAAAATTATAGATTTAGTAATTTTGTTATTTAATTTTTTTAGTTTCACTTTAAAAATTATAATGATGATAAAGGAAATAAAAACTATTGATAATTTTAATTTTGAAAATCAAACTGCTTTAATAAGAGTTGATTTTAATGTTCCCGTAAATAAATTTTATAGAATAACAGATGATACACGTATTCAATATAGTATTCCTACCATTCAAAAAATTCTTTCTGAAAAAGGAAAAATTGTTATCATTTCTCATTTTGGTAGACCAAAAGGGATACCGTTAAAAACTCATTCTCTAAAATTTTTAGTTAATTATTTATCTAAAAAATTAAAAATTACTGTAAATTTTTTTGGAGATTGCATAGGAGAAACTGTAATTAAAAAAGTTAATAAATTAAAAAATGGTGAAATTTTATTATTGGAAAATTTACGTTTTTACAAAGAAGAAGAAAAAGAAGATGAAAATTTTGCTTTTGAATTATCAAAATTAGGAAATATCTATGTGAATGATGCTTTTTCAGTCGCACATCGTTTTCATACTTCTATCACTGTTCTTCCGAAATTTTTTGGAAAAAAAAATGTATTGGTTTTCTTGAAGAGAGAAATTCAATATTTAGATCAATTTTTATATGGGAAAGGAAAAAGACCTATTACTATTTTATTAGGGGGCTCAAAAATATCTTCTAAAATAGAGATTATTGAGAATCTTATTAATTTTGCAGATTATATTCTAATAGGAGGCGGAATGTCTTATCCTTTTATTAAAATAAAAGGAGGAAAAATAGGAGATTCTTTAATCGAAAAAGATGAAAAAATAGAAAAAACATTAAAAAAAATTTTTCATAAATATCAAAATAAAATAGAAATTATTCATCTTCCGATAGATGTTGTAGCAGCTGATTCATTTAAAAATGAAGCTAATACTAAAACCATCCCTATTCATTCTATTCCAAATGGATGGATGGGATTAGATATTGGCCCTCGTACTATAAAAAAATTTTGCGAAATTATAGAAAAATCTAAAACTATTTTATGGAATGGGCCAATGGGAGTTTTTGAATTTCAAAATTTTTCTTTAGGAACTAGATTCATAGCAAAAACTATTGCAAATAGTACTGAAAAAGGAGCATTTTCTTTAATAGGCGGAGGGGATTCTCTTGCTTCATTAAGAATGGAAAACTGTGATAAAAAAATCAGTTATTTATCTACTGGAGGTGGGGCTATGTTAGATAGTTTAAAAAACAAAATGCTACCCGGAATAAAAGCTATAATATAAAATACCAAGGTTTTTAATTATATTTGTTTTTTTGATCTAAACACTAAACTAACATATAAAATAAAAAAATAATTTATGTCATTTAAACTCCCAAAATTATCTTATTCATATAAAGATTTAGAGCCTTATATAGATAGAAAAACTATGGATATTCATTATAATAAACATCATGCCACTTATATTAATAATCTAAATAAGGCGATTTCAAATACAAATTTGATAAATTTATCCATACAAGAGATATTAAAAATAGCTCATACAGAATCTCCAATTATACGTAATAATAGCGGAGGTTTTTATAATCATAATTTTTTCTGGGAAATATTAACACCTAATATAAAATATACTCATCCTAGTGGTGAATTTAATGAAATTATTCAAAAAAATTTTAATTCTTTTGATTCTTTTAAAGAAAACTTTTCTAAAGTGGCAGCCAATCATTTTGGTTCTGGATGGATTTGGTTATGCGTAAAAAAAGAAAAATTAACAATTTGTTCTACAGAAAATCAAAACAATCCTCTTATGAATGGGATGGGTTGTGAAGGGATTCCAATATTAGGATTAGATGTTTGGGAACATGCTTATTATTTGCAATATCAAAATCGTCGTTTAGATTATATTTCTTCTTTTTGGAAAATAATAAATTGGATAAAAGTGGAAGAAAATTATAAAATATCTATGAAAAAATAATATTTTTTTTCATGGGAAAAATTGTATTAGAAAATATTAAATTATTTGGATTTCACGGATGTATGCCAGAAGAAAAATATGTTGGATCTTATTATACCATTCATATAGAAGTTGAATTTGATTTTTATCAAGCATCTGTTGATGATGATTTATCCAAAACTATTAATTATGTAGATTTGTATTCTATTGTCAAAGAAGAAATGAATATCAGGGCTAAATTAATTGAACATTTAGCACAAAGAATAATTAAAAGAATAAAAGAATATAAAAAATATTTGATAAAATATACAAAAATAAAAATTTGTAAAGAAAAACCCCCATTACAAGGGAATATAGATAGAATATGTGTGATTTTGGATGATTATTAATTGGCAATGGCACTGTGGCCGAATGGGAAGGCAGAGGTCTGCAAAACCTTTTATAGCGGTTCGATTCCGCTCTGTGCCTTTTTTTTATTATATATTTTCTGTATACATTTGCAATTTTAAACTTAATAAGTTAATTGTTATTGGACAAAAAAAAAGAATGAAGATAAATAATATTCTTATTTCACAACCTCTTAATGGAGCCTCTCATGCTCCATATATTAAACTTAGTAAAAATAAAAATGTAAATATTGATTTTAGATCTTTCATAGAAGTAAAAGGGGCATCATCCAGTGAAGTGAGAAAACAGAAAATAAATTTTTCTGATTTTACTATAGTTATTTTTATTAGTAAAAAATCCGTAGATCACTACTTTAGATTAGCAAAATCCATGCGTTTTAGAGTTCCCATTTCTATGAAATATATCTGTCAAACAAAAACTATAGCTTATTACTTACAAAAGTATATTGTCTTTCGTAAAAGAAAAATTCATATTGGAAATAAATCATTTCAAGATATACTTCCTTATATTAAAAAACATTCCCAAGAAAAATTTCTTTTACCTTCTTCAGACATATTAAAACAGGAAATTCCAGACATGTTAAATAAACAAAACGTTTTTTGGAAAAGAGCTATTTTATATAAAATGATTTCTAGTGATTTATCTGATTTAAAACATGTATATTATGATGTTTTAGTTTTTTTTAGTCCAATAGAAATCAAATCTTTATTTGATAATTTTCCTAATTTTGATCAAAATAATATTAAAATTGCTACTTTTGGTAAAAATACTTTAGATGCCGCTTATAAAGCGGGATTAAAAATTGATATAAAGGTCCCAACACCAGAATTTCCTTCTATGGCTATGGCTTTAGAAAAATATATTAAAAAATTAAACACAATTATATATTGAAATAAGAGTTATTCCACTGTTACTGACTTTGCTAAATTTCTTGGTTGGTCTACATTTTCTCCTCGGATATAAGCAATTTGATAAGCTAACAATTGAAGAGGTATAACAGTTAATAATGGACTTAGCACTTCAGATATGTTGGGGATCCTTATTGCGTGATCTGCTAACAAATTAGCTTGAATGTCATTTTCATTAATAATAGCTATAACTTTTCCTTTTCTAGCTTTGATCTCTTGAATATTACCGATAATTTTATCATAATATCCTTTTTTTGTAGCAATAATAACCACCGGCATATTTTCATCAACTAAAGCAATAGGTCCATGCTTCATTTCTGCTGCAGGATATCCTTCTGCATGAATATAGGATATTTCTTTTAATTTTAAAGCCCCCTCTAAAGCAACGGGAAAATTGATCCCTCTACCTAGATAAAGAAAATTATTTACATCATAATATACTTGAGATATTTTTTTTATAATGTCATCCATTTTTAATACACAGTCAACTTTTTCTGGAACAGATCCAAGTTCTTGACATAAAAACTTATAACGACTATTATCAATTACCGATCTATGTTTTCCTATAATCAAAGCTAATAAAATAAGAACTGTAATTTGTGCCGTAAAAGCTTTTGTAGAAGCTACACCAATTTCAGGGCCAGCATGTGTATAAGCACCTGCATCTACATTTCGTGCAATAGATGACCCTACAACATTGCAAATTCCAAACACAAAAGCTCCTTTTTTTTTCGCTAATTTCAAAGCCGCTAAAGTATCAGCGGTTTCTCCTGATTGTGAAATCACAATAATAACATCTTTTTTTCTTATGATAGGATTTCTATATCTAAATTCAGAAGCATACTCTACTTCTACTGGAATACGAGCAAGTTCTTCTAATAAATATTCTCCAATTAAACTAGCATGCCACGAGGTTCCACATGCTATTATAGTTATACACTTTGCATTAACAAAAATATCTTTATTAGATTCAATTCCATTGATACAAATAATTTTTTCTGGAATTAATAATCGACCTCGTAAAGTATCTAAAATCGTTTTAGGTTGTTCGTATATTTCTTTTAACATGAAATATTTATATTTCCCTTTTTCAATTTCTTGTAAATTGATTTGAAGTTTTTTAATAATTGGATTTAGTTTATGATTATCTATAATCTTTCTAAGATCTAACTCCTTATCTTTTTTAAGAATAGCCATTTCTCCATCTTTTAAATAAAGAACATTTTTGGTATAATCTGCGAAAGAAATAGGGTCAGATGCTACAAAAAATTCTTTCTCATTAACGCCTAAAGATAAAGGACTTCCTAATTTTGCAATAATAACCGTTTCAGGATGAGATTTTTCTACTACAGCGATAGAATAAGCGCCTACTATTTCATTTAAAGAAATTCTTACTGCTTCTTCCAAAGACAATTTATTTTCTTTTTTAATATATTCGATTAAGTTAACAAGAACTTCTGTATCTGTTTTGCTTTTAAAAGTAAATCCATTTTTTAATAAAATAATTTTAATGGCAAAATAATTTTCTATAATTCCATTATGAATTATAATAATTTCATTAGAATTAGAAATATGAGGATGAGCATTAATATCATCTGGAATCCCATGAGTAGCCCATCTTGTATGACCTATTCCTGTCGTTCCTTTTATTTCTACTTGAGAAGAAGAAATTTTTTTTTCCAATTCCAAAACTCTTCCTTTGGTCTTATATAAATTATATCCATTCTCATAAAAAACGGCAATACCAGAACTGTCGTATCCTCTATATTCCAATTTTTTTAATCCATTAATAAGAATAGGATAAGCTTCTCTATAACCCAAATAACCAATTATACCACACATTCTAGATAAAATTAGATGTTGTTTTATCTATTTAATTTATCTGTTCTAGAACAGTTTCTTTATAAAATTGTTGATAAACGGTTTCTATTTCTTCTACAGGATAATATTTTAATACTAACAATTTATTTATTTTTATATAATTTTCGATTTCATCGGGAAAAAAAATATCTCCTTTTATAATAGCGTCCGAAAAACACATACATAATTTAATTAGATTAAAATAATTTGGATTTTCTAACAGTTTTAATTTTTTAGACTTGATTCCATCAAGTTTTATTTTTTGAATAATATCTTTATTTAAAGATCCTTTAAAAGGTTTATTATAAATAGATACAACAATTTTTACACTTTGATACACAGGATCACTTTTATAAAAGTTTTTAATGTATAAAGGGATAAAAGAACTCATCCATCCATATATATGAATGATATCAGGTTTCCAATTTAATTTTTTAACAGTTTCTAAAACTCCTTTTGTAAAAAACAAAGCTCTTTCATCATTATCTGAAAAAAAAACTCCATTTTCATTTTCATCTATTGCCTTTCTTTTAAAATATTCTTCGTTATCTATAAAATAAACTTGTAATCTAGCATCAGGAATGGAAGCTACTTTTATTAATAAAGGTTGATCAATATCATTTATTACTAAATTCATGCCGGACAAACGAATTACTTCATGTAATTGATGTCTTCTCTCATTAATTACTCCAAAACGGGGCATAAATATACGTACATCGTTTCCTATTGATTGCATAAATTTAGTGGCTTTCAATACCGATAAAGAAATCGGATTCTCTGAAGAAAAAGGGAATAAATCCGAAGAAACATATAATATACGTTTACCTGTCATCTTAGAGTTATTTTTATTTTTATATAATAGTAAGAAAATGGATCATTGCAAATATAATAAATATTATCCTAAGTTTAATAATAAAAATATCAAGTAATTTATTTAAAATCTTAATAGATTACATATTTTTTAACTTTTATAGATATGTTTTTGTTATGAAAAAAGAAAAAAAATAAAAAAAAACATTATAATAATATATCCAAAGGATTTATTAATATTACTAATCATGGATATGCATTTGTTCACATAAACGAATTTAAAAAAGATGTTTTTATTCCCAAAAGCAAAACAAATAGAGCTTTAGAAGGAGATTTAGTAAAAATAAGATTTTATTATAATCGAAAAGGAATAAAAATGGAAGGAGAAGTATTAGAAATAATTAAAAGAAAAACTAATCAATTTGTTGGGATATTAAAATTCAATTCTCAATCTGAATATGGAATAATACATAACAATATTATTCATGTCAATATATTAGTTCCAATACAAAAATTGAAAAAATGTCATCATAATGATAAAGTATTAGTTCAAATTATATCATGGCCTAAAAAATTAAAAAATCCTTTGGGGAAGATTATAAAAGTATTTGGGCCTTATGGAGAATATCAAACAGAAATTCTTTCCATATTAGAAGAATATGGTATATCCTATCAATTTTCAAACAAATTGGAAAATGAAGCTCAAAAAATTTTTTCCAAACCGATTTTAGATATAGGCTTTAGAAAGGATATGAGAAATATTAATACTTTCACCATAGATCCTTTAAATGCAAAAGATTTTGATGATGCTATTTCCATTAGAAAATTAAATTCTAACATTTGGGAAATAGGTGTCCATATATCTGATGTTTCTTATTATATAAAAGAAGGAAGTTTATTAGATCAAGAGGCATATTTACGTGCTACATCTATTTATTTTGTTGGAAAAGTTATTCCTATGCTTCCCAAAATTTTGTCTGATGATCTTTGTTCTTTGCAACCAAAAAAAGATAAATTAAGTTTTTCCTATATTTTTAATATAGATCATCAAGGAAATATACTAAAAAATTGGTTTGGAAAAACCATAATACGATCCAATAAACGATTTACATATGATGAAGTACAGTATATTATAAATCAAAAAAAAGGAGATTATTACGAAGAGATTTACAGATTATTTTTGTTTTCTAAAATATTAATTCAAAATCGATTGAAAAATGGATCAATTTATCTGGAAGAAAAAATGGAAGTAAAATTTCACTTAGATGAAAATAATAACCCAATATCTTTACAACTGGAAAAAAATAATGATGCTCATCGTTTAATTGAAGAATTAATGTTATTGACTAATCGAAAAATTTCAGAATTTGTCAGTTTAAATTTAGATGGAGGCCCTTCTAATAAACTCTATATTTATAGAGTACATGATGTTCCTGATTTTCAAAAAATTTTTTTTCTTAAAAAAATTATAGAACCTTTAGGTTATTTTTTAGATTTAAAAAATTTAAAAACTTCTATTAATTATTTATTAGAACAAATTAAAGGAAAGTCGGAACAAAATATGATTGAAAATTTAATACTTCGTGCTATGAGTAAAGCTAAATATTCTACTAAAAATATAGGACATTATGGATTATCTTTCATTTATTATACCCATTTTACATCTCCTATAAGAAGATATTCAGATATAATAGCACATCGTTTACTCCATTATTATTTAATAAATAAGGATAAAAATAATGAATATAAACTCAATACAATAGAATTTTATGAAAAACAATCTCTACATTGTAGTTATAAAGAACGTTTGGCTATAGATGCAGAAAGAGAATTTTTAAAATATATACAAGTTAAATATATCAAAAAATTTATAGGAAAAGAATTTTATGGTATTATTATGGGATTTACTGATTGGAGTATTTATATTGATTTATTGTATTTTCAAACTGAAGGAATGATAAAATTTCGTGACATTAAAGAAGATTCTTATGTTCTAAATTCAAGTAATTACAGTATAATTGGAAAAAAAAAAGAAAAGTTTATCATTTGGGAGATAAAGTAAAAGTAAAACTTATAAATGTTAACCTAGAAAAAAAACAGATTATTCTTGAATGGATTGATAATACATAAAAATATAATTTTATATTCTAACAGTAGAAGGAACAAATATAGTGTAATCTCCTCCATTCTTTATAACATCTCTGACAAGATAAGAATGAATATGAGATTTTTCATAAGAAGAAAAAAGATAAACTGTTTCAATAATATGTTTTTTATATAATTCTTTATTAATTATAAATATATTTTTTTCAAATTCAAAATCTAATTGATTTCGAATTCCTCTTAATAAAAATCTAGCTTTTTTTTTTATGCAGAAAGAAATAGTTAATCCATTAAATGAATCAATTTCTATTTTTTGTGATAATTTTATAAAAGTTTTTTGTATCCATTTTTTTCTTTTTTTAAGAGAAAACATGCTTTTTTTTTCTAAATTTTTTCCAATAGCTATAATAATTTTATCAAATAAATTCAAAGCTCTAATAATAATATCACAATGTCCTAAAGTAATAGGATCAAAAGATCCAGGAAACACAGCTATTTTTTTATTCATTTTTTAGAAATATATTTATATGTAAATTTTTTACTGAAATAAAAAACATAATTTATTTTTACTTATAAATTTATTATTTTTATAAAAACAAATAATGAACAAATCATGCTCTGATTGTTTCAATAAATGTGCAAAAAAAGAAAATATTCTTCAAAAGAAACAATGTTACAAACTTAATGTATTAGATTGGTTATCCAATATTCAATCTCCTTTTGAATATAAAAAATATGATATTATAGAGATACAATTTAAAAATGATAGAAAAGAATTTTTTATTAATCAAAAAAAAATACCCCTTAATCAAGGAGATATTGTTACTGTGGAACCAAAATCTGGAACGGGATACGATATAGGTATAGTTTATTTAACTGGAGAGTTGGTTAAATTACAAATAAGAAATCATACTATTAATTTAAATACTTTCAAAAAAATATATAGGAAATCAACATACAAAGAAATAAATATTTGGAAATCTTTCAAAAAAAAAGAATCTACAACTCTTTTAAAAGCTAAAAAAATTGCAAAAAATTTAAATCTTTCTATGAAAATTTGTGATGTAGAATATCAAGGGGATGGAGAAAAAGCTATTTTTTATTATACAGCTGAAAACAGAATTGATTTTAGAAAATTAATTAAAGAATTCGCTTTTCATTTTCATACACGTATAGAAATGCGTCAAATAGGATATAGACAAGAAGCGGCAAAAATTGGAGGAATTGGTTCTTGTGGTCGTGAATTATGTTGTTCTACTTGGTTAAAAAATTTTAAAAGTGTAACAACTCATTCTGCAAGATATCAACAGCTTTCCATAAATATTCAAAAATTAACCGGACAATGTGGGAAACTAAAATGCTGTCTTAATTATGAATTAGATTCCTATTTAGATGCTATAAAATATTTCCCAGATTTTAACAGAAAAATTCATACAGAAAAGGGGATCGCTCAATGTATGAAAATTGATGTTTTCAAACGAGAAATGTGGTATTCCTATGTTAAGAGTCCCAATACTTGGTTCAAAATTAAAGTAAAAAAAATTAAAGAAATTTTAGAAAAAAATAAAGTGACACCTCCTTTAGAGGAATTATCAACTATCAATACCATTCAAAAAACAGAGTTGACATTTAAAGATTTATCTATATAAAAATAAAATACATAATTTTTTTTGCGTGTATAAAAAAAGTACGAAAATAAATTTTCATAAACTTATTTTTTATTTTTGGTTTTTATTTCTTATAGGAATAAGTATAATTATCAGTGTTTTTTATGGCGCTTCTAAAGGTTATTTAGGAAGTTTACCTTGCACTAAAGACATAGAAAATCCCACGATGAAAGTAGGATCAGAAGTGTATGATTCTAATGGAATATTATTAGGTAGATTTTTTTCAGAAAATAGAACTTTAGTTACTTATCGACAGCTTCCAAAAGATCTTGTAAATGCACTTCTCGCAAAAGAAGATATTCGTTTTAAATATCATTCTGGAATTGATGTAAAATCTTTTCTTAGAGCAATTCTGTCTTTAGGAAAAAAAGGAGGGGGGAGTACTATATCACAACAATTAGCGAAACTTCTTTTCACAGGACCATCTGCAAGAAATAAATTACAAAGAATACATCAAAAACTTTTAGAATGGGTAATGGCTATTGAATTAGAAAAACGTTATACAAAAGAAGAAATTATTACTATGTATTATAATAAATTTGATTTTTTATATAATGCAAAAGGTATTGAAACAGCCGCTCATACTTATTTTAATAAAAAAGTTTCTGAACTTAATTTGGGAGAATGCGCTATATTAGTTGGAATGTTAGAAAATCCTTCTTTATATAATCCAAAAAATTATCCTG
Organism: Blattabacterium sp. (Nauphoeta cinerea); assembly: GCF_000471965.1. GTDB lineage: Bacteria > Bacteroidota > Bacteroidia > Flavobacteriales > Blattabacteriaceae > Blattabacterium. The sequence continues at coordinate 268,952 of NC_022550.1, read as the reverse complement.
ATAGAGCAAAAAAACAAAGAAATTTAGTTTTACATCAAATGAAAAAGTATCATTTATTAAATGTACATAGATATCAAAAAGAATTGAATAAACCTGTTAAAATTAATTTTAAAATACAAAAAAAAGATTTTGAATTACTTACTTATTATGGTGAATTTTTAAAAAAAGAAATTCAAGAAGCTTTAAATGAACATGAAGAAAAAACGGGACAAAAACTTAATCTTTATTCTAGTGGATTAAAAATATATACATCTATTGATGCTAAAATGCAAGATCATGCAGAAAGGGCCGTGAAAAGACATCTTAGTCAATTACAGATTTTATTTAATCGTTTTCAAAAAAAAAATAAAAATGCTCCATTTTTAAATATATCTCCAGAAAAAACAAAACGTATTATTATATCTGCAATGCATAGAACTTCTCTTTATCAAGATCTAAAACAAAGAGGATTAACAGAAAAAAGAATTATAGAAGAATTTAAAAAACCACAATTAATTAAATTGTTTACTTGGAATGGATCCAAAAAAGCACTTATATCTCCATGGAATTTTATTCGTTATCAAAAAAGTATTATACAAGCAGGACTATTGTCTATAGAATCTTATACCGGATTTATTAAAGCATGGGTAGGGGGAATAGATTTTAATTATTTTCAATATGATCATGTAGCACAAACACAACGTCAGGTCGGTTCTGTTTTTAAACCTATTCTATATGCTGCAGCTATTAATGAATTACATTATAACCCTTGTACAAAAATTTCAAATGATAAATTTCATTTAGGAAAATGGACTCCTAGAAATTCTAACGGAAAATATGGAGGTTTTTCCACTTTAAAAGATGGTTTAGCTTTTTCTATTAATACAATTTCAGCTCGTTTAATATCAAAAATAACTCCAGGTCCAGTCATCAATTTATCAAGAAAAATGGGAATAGAATCTATGATTCCTGAACATCCATCTATTGCACTTGGTTCTGCTGATTTGACTTTATATGAAATGACAGGAGCATTCAATACATTTACTAATTATGGAATTTATGTTAAACCTTCTATTTTAGTAAAAATAGAGGATGAAAATGGGAATTTAATTAAAGAACATATAGATATTAGTAGACGACAAGTTTTTAGTGAAGAAGTAGGGTATATTATGTTAAAATTAATGCAAGGAGTAGTTAAATATGGGACAGCAAAAAGATTACAATTATACAATCTTACAGGAGATATAGCTGGAAAAACAGGAACGACTAATGAAAATTCAGATGGATGGTTTATAGGTATGATTCCTAATCTCACAACTGGAGTTTGGGTAGGATGGGAAGATAGATTTTCCCATTTTGATAACATTCGATTGGGGCAAGGAGCTAATATGGCTTTACCTATATGGGCTTATTATATGAAAAGTATATATAAAGATATTAATTTAATTTATCATGATAAATTATTATTTCACAAACCTAAAAATTATCAATCCTATTGGGATCATTGTAATGAAACCCGTATTAATGAAACCCATATTAAAGAAGATAAGATGATCAATGAAAAAAATGATAAAGACGAAAAAAAAGAGGAAAAAATTCTTTAAAAAAAATTTCAGATTTAGATCTAAACTTAGATTCAGAAAATAGTAAGAGTAAGGATAAGGAATAAATATATGATAAAAAAAATATTAATATTAGATAATAATCATCCTTTTATTATATATAAATTAAAAAAAGAAGGATTTATTTGTCATGAAAATTACAAAGATTCAATAGATAAAATTGATATATCTGTATATGATGGAGTTATTTTAAGAAGTAGATTAAAAATAAACAAAAAATTCATTAAAAAAGCTATCAACTTGAAATTTATAGCTCGTATTGGTTCTGGAATAGAAAATATAGATAAAGATTATGCTGCAAAAAAAGGAATAATTTTAATTTCTTCTCCTGAAGGAAATAAAGATGCAGTAGCAGAACATGCTATAGGTATGCTTTTATCTATGATGAATTATATCATTCGTTCCCATCAACAAATAACCATAAAAAAAAAATGGAATAGAGAAATAAATAGAGGAACAGAAATTATGGGAAAAACAATAAGTATTATTGGATATGGAAATACAGGAAAAGCTTTTGCTAAAAAATTATCAGGTTTTGATGCTAAAATATTGTGTTACGACATATTACCTAAAGTAGGAGATATTTATGCAAAACAGGTCAGTATAAATACTCTTTTTAAGAAATCAGATATAGTGAGTTTACATGTACCTTATACTGAAAAAACAAAAGGAATGATAAACTATAATTTTATAAAAAAGTTTAATAAGCCTTTTTATTTGATAAATACCGCTCGTGGTGGGTGTGTAATTACAAATCATTTGGTTGAGGCATTAAAAAATGGAAAAATAAGTGGAGCATGTTTAGATGTATTAGAATATGAAAATTTTTCTTTAAATAATATTTTTCATCATTATAAATATTCTAAAAGTTTTATTGATCTTGTTCGCACTCAAAAGGTGATATTTACTCCACATATTGCAGGATGGACTAAAGAATCAAAATATAAAATGGATAAAAAAATTGTGGAAAAAATTATTTTTTTAAATCAAAAATTAAAATCATAAGTGACCTTATAAATTATTAATATACATCTTTTAAATATCTTCCTTCTTTTTTCATTTTTTTTATAAAAAGCTCTGAATCACATTTTCCTACTTTTTTTATTACGCGACAAATCATTTTTTCTACATCTAAACTCATAGGAATTTTATTTCCACAAATATAAATATAAGCACCATTTTTTATCCAAGAAAAAAATTCTATTTTATTTTCCCATATTTGATTTTGAACATAAATTTTTTCTTCCTGATCCCTAGAAAAAGATAGACTCACGCGATTAAGAATTCCTTTTATTTTCCAATTTTGTATTTCTTTTTGATACAAAAAATCTGAAATAAAATGTTGATCTCCAAAAAATAACCAATTTTTTCCCGTAGCTTTAATCGCTTCTCTTTCATACAAAAAAGAACGAAAAGGGGCAATTCCAGTTCCAGGTCCAATAAGAATTATATCTTTATCCGAATCAGGTAATTTAAACATTTTATTTTTATAAATAAAAAAACACAGTTTATCTCCCACTTTAAGTTGGGATAAAAAATTAGAACAGTGACCATATACAGTTTCTCCATTTAATTGAAAACGATGACGAGATACAGTAATATGAATATCGTTACCATGAGCTGTAGGTGATGAAGAAATAGAATATAATCTAGGTTTTATAGGTTCTATAATTTTTATCAAATCTTTTAAAGAAAATTTATTTTTCATAGGAAATTCTATTAAAAGATCAATAAGTTTCCATTTTTTATTTAAATAAATATTTTTATTTTCAGATAAAAATGAATATTTTTTTATAAAATTTTCAGATAAAAAAAGAATATTCAAATCCCTCTTAAAAAGATTGAATATATTGTTTTTTTCTTTATACTCTTCAAATTCTTTTTTTCTATTTTTGTTTAAATATTTTATAATATTATCTACTTCATTGGAGGGATTTTCAGGATAAACACCTATAGAGTCACCAGGAAAATATTGAACTTTGTTTGGAATCCAAATTTCAATATGATGAATTTTTTTATCAGTTATTTTTTCATTTAAAAATATTATTAGAAATTCTTCCATATATTTTATGATTTTCATATTTTTTTTTAAAAAATTTATAATTTTTGAAAACCATATATTCGCTTGATCTTCATAATTCACATCACACTTATGTAATGAAACAATTCTCATTGCTCCTATGTCATGTAAACGTTTATCTATATCATATCCTGCTTTACAAAAATAAGTATAAGATTTATCCCCCAATGCTAGTACACTATACTTCATATTCTTTAAAAAAAGATTTTTATTATGATGGATGAAATTAAAAAAAGATTTTGCAGAAGATGGAGGCTCCCCTTCACCATATGTACTTATTATAATAAAAAAATAATTTTCTTTTTCTAAATCTTTTAAACGATATTCATCTAAATTGATCAATTTTACTTGCAATTTTTCCTTTTTAGCTTTTTGAAAAATATCAAAAGCTAAATTTTTAGCATTTCCCGTTTCCGTCCCATAAACTAATGTTTTTTTTTCCTTTTCTTTTTCTTTTTTTAATTTTTGAAAATCTTTTTCATATAATAACAATCCAGACATATAACCCGACATCCATATAATCTCTTCCTGAGAAGATTCTTGTATTAACTTAAAAAATATTTTTCTATTTGATTCAGATAACATTTTGATTTTTTTTACACTTATTTAAAATAAGTTTTTTTTATCAAAAATATCATACAATTCAATAGCCATTTTAAGTATTATTATATGTCAAAAAAATTGAGTTTATAAATATTGATACATATATCATAAAAAAAGATCATCAACTGATAAATATCTTTCTCCAGTATCATAATTTATTGTTAAAATCGTAGATGTTTTTGAAAATTTAGATAATTGCTTGTCTATAGCAGACAATGAAGCTCCAGTAGATATTCCAACAAGAATTCCTTCTTTTTTTGCCGTTTTTCTAACATAATGAAAGGCGTCTTCTTTAGATACTAAAAAAGTTCCGTCTAATATTTTGATATTCAAAATAGATGGAATAAAACCTGGACCTAGTCCTTGTAAAGCATGAGGATTCGGTTTTCCTCCAAATATAACTGGAGATTCTTCTGGTTCTACAGAAAATATTTTTACATTTGGAAACTTATTTTTTAATACTTCCCCTATTCCAGTAATATGACCTCCAGTCCCCACTCCTGTAATGAAATAATCTATTCCCTTAGGAAAAGCGCTTATTATTTCGTTTACCGTAGTATTCTTATGTACATTTGGATTTGAAATATTATCAAATTGTTTAGGCATCCAAGAATTCGGAATAGTGTTAGTTAATTCCTCTGCCTTTTGAATAGCGCCTTTCATTCCATCTTCTTTTGGAGTTAGAACAAATTTAGCCCCAAAAATAGAAAATAATTTTCTTCTTTCAAGACTCATCGATTCCGGCATAACTAAAATAAGACGATATTCTTTCACAGAACAAACTATAGCCAATCCTATTCCCGTATTTCCGGAAGTAGGTTCTATGATTATATCGCCTTTATGAATAATTCCTTTTTTTTCTGCATCTTCTATCATAGATAAAGCAATTCTATCTTTTATGCTACCTCCAGGATTATTCCTTTCCAATTTTATCCATACACTATAATTAGGAAACAATCTTTTTAAATGTACATGAGGTGTATTTCCTATAGTTCTTAAAATATTATCAACTTTCATTTTTTTTCTTTTTATTTTATATCATATTATATCATAAAATTAATAGGATCAGGAAAAGGACTATTATTTCTCATTTTTATTTCATTTTTTTGGTATACTATAGAAAATGGAGGAACACTTTTTGTCACCCAAACATTACCTCCAAGTACACTATCGTGACCTATTATAGTTTCTCCTCCTAAAACAGTAGCTCCTGCATAAATTGTAACTAAATCTTCTATTGTAGGATGACGTTTTGTATTTGCTAATTTCTTATCTACATAAATAGCTCCTAGTGTTACTCCTTGATATATTTTAACTTTATTCCCTATTTTTGTACTAGAACCTATAACTATTCCTGTTCCATGATCAATAGCAAAAGCTTCTCCTATTTTAGCAGATGCATGAATATCCACTCCAGTCTGACTGTGTGCGTATTCTGTAATCAATCTTGGAATAATTGGAACTCCTTGAATATACAATTGATGTGCAATTCTGTATAACGCAGTAGCAAAAAAACCAGGATAAGAAAGAAAAATTTCTTCTATAACTGTTGCTGCAGGATCCGATTTTAATATTGCGTTAGCGTCTATAATCAAGGTTTTATAAATATCAGGAACTTTATTAAAAAAAACTTTAGTCAAATTATTACTATTTTTTTCATTTATATTATTCAATAAAAATTTCATATAAAAGTTTTTTAATTTTTCGTAATTTTTTCTAAAAAGAACTGCATCATTCAAAATATTTTGATCGGGAGTAAATAAAGTATGAAATAATTTTTTTACAAAATTTTCAGATTTTTTCTTATTAGGAAAAGGAATTTTCTTTTTATTATTTTCAAGTATAGTTGTTAAAAAATCTAACATTTATTTTTTTTAATTTTATTATATCATACAAACAATTACACACTTATTGTGTAGTAAGTATAAATTATTTTTCTAAGTTATTGATAGTTGTTTCTTTAACAAGTCATCATCCTATAATGATATTTTTTATTTTAAAATGAACTTAACTGCAAGATTTTTAATAATACTTTTATTTTTGTAAAAATAAAAAAATCTACTGATGAGATTTAATTTTTTTAAAAATTATATACACATTAAAAATAAGATAGATGTATACAAATATAAGAATTTCTTTTTTTTAAAAAAACATATTATATTATTAAACTTTTCACAACAAATTTTTCAAGTTCATGAAAAAAATTAAAGTCACTAATCCTATAGTAGAAATAGATGGAGATGAAATGACCAGAGTCATATGGAAATATATAAAAGAATATTTTATTTTACCTTATTTGGATATAAATATTATTTACTTTGATTTAGGGATAAAAAACAGAAATAACACAAATGATCAAATAACTATAGATGCAGCGTATGCTATAAAAAAATATAACGTAGGAATTAAATGTGCAACAATTACACCAGATGAAGATAGAATGAAAGAGTTTCATTTAAAAAAAATGTGGAAATCTCCAAATGGAACCATTAGAAATATTATTAATGGAACTGTTTTTAGAGAGCCTATTATCATTAAAACTATTCCTCGTTTAATTTCTAATTGGAAAAACCCCATATGTATAGCTAGACATGCTTATGCTGATCAATATCAAGCTACAGATTTTATCATCAAAAAAAAAGGAAAATTATATATTTATTTTGTTCCAGATAATAGTGAAAAAAATAAACCAATAAAATTCAAAATTCATGATTTCATGGGACCTGGTGTAGCTATGGGGATGTACAATACGGATCAATCTATTTATGGATTTGCTCGTTCTTGTTTTAATTATTCTATATATAAAAAATGGCCTCTTTTTTTATCTACCAAAAATACTATACTGAAAGCATATGATGGAAGATTTAAAGATATATTTCAAGAAATATATAATAATGAATTTAAATCTCAATTTGAAAGCTTGCAGATTACTTATGAACATCGTTTAATTGATGATATGGTAGCTAAAGCAATTAAATCAAATGGAAAATTTATATGGGCTTGCAAAAATTATGATGGAGACGTCCTATCAGATTGCATAGCCCAAGGATTTTGTTCGTTAGGAATGATGACTTCTATTTTACTTACTCCAGATGGAAAAACTTTAGAATCGGAAGCCGCTCACGGAACTATTACAAGACATTACAGATTACATAAAAATGGACAAGAAACATCCACTAATCCTATTGCTTCTATTTTTTCTTGGACTAGGGGGTTAAAACATCGTGCGATTCTAGACAAAAATAGAGATTTAAAACTTTTTTCAGAAAAAATGGAAAAAGCATGTATAGATTTTGTAGAATCTGGAAAAATGACTAAAGATTTGATTCAATTATCTTATCATAAAAAAAATAATTATTTGAATACTAAAACTTTTCTTAAAGAACTCAAAAATTTTTTTGATAAAAAAATCAACGAATCAACTTAAAAAATTATATTATTTTTTTTGTAATTTCTTTTCTTCTAAATTTACCCAATAAATCATCTGTAAAATGAGAAATAAAAAAAATACCTTTTGGTTTGTAAAATTTTTTATTCCCATTAAAAATGGTGTTTGGAATATGTAATGAAAAGGGGGCCCCTTCAATAATTAATATTAATTTTTCTCCTAAAATTTTATCTGGGATTGAAGATATAAAAAATCGTTTTTCATAGGGTATAAAAGAACTAATTTCCTTTTCTACTAACTCAGGAATAATTTTAATTCCTCCACTGTTAATAACATTGTCATATCTTCCTATCCAAATAAATGTATTGTTAGATATCATATGAACAATATCATTAGTCTGTACAAATGAATCCATACAATATGGAGAAAAAATGCGTAAACAATTTCTATTATCTATCCTCAAAGATACATCTTGAAATGATTTATAAAAAGTTGATTTATTGGGTCCATTAATTTTTTTTATAGCCACATGACCTGATGTTTCTGTTAATCCATAAGTAGCATAACAAATCGTTGAAACATCTTGTAATTTTTTTTCTAAAATATTTGAAATTGAATATCCTCCTATTAAAATAATTTTAATATATTTTAAATATTTTAAACTAAAAAAAACTTGCATAGGAACCATTGATGTAATATCAAAATATTCTTTAATGTTTTTTAAAGGATTAGATGATGGAGGGACACAATATATTTTCCATTTAAAAATAATAGCACGGACTAAAAACATTTTAGCCGCAATAAAATCTGTTGATAAGCATAATAATCCTTTAATTCCTTTTTTATTAATTTTTAAAAATTCTACAGTTCTTATAGCTCTTTCAGACATATGTTCTTTACACAAAAAGATGACTTTAGGAACACCTGTTGTTCCAGAAGTTAAAGATAATATAGGTTTATTGCTATACCAATCTTTTAAAAAAGAAAAAATGGATTTTTTCCAATAATCTTTTTCTTCATTTTTTTTTTTTAAAAAATAAGAAGAATTTGATATTTCATTAGAAGAAAAATCTATCCACATTTTTTTTTATTTATTTAATTTTATTTTAATAACATTTTAATTTTCCATTTCAAAAATGGATTATACCAAATAGAGCCTTTTTTAATTTCTAAAGGAGAAATCCAATTATTTACATACAGAATTCCTGTATTTAATCCATGTGTATAATTTTGATTATTATATTTTTTTTGCATTATAAAAGTCCATTGAGCAATAGCATTAATTCCAATATTACTTTCCAAAGAAGAACTAATACACCATTTTATTCTTCTTTTCATCGCTTCTATTATCCATTCTTCAGATCCATAAAAACCACCATTTACACTAGGTTTCAATATAATATATTGAGGACGAATTACGTCTAATAATTTCCTTTTTTCTTTTAAAATATTAACATTTTCTAATTCTTCATCTAATGCTATAGGTAACTTTGATTTTTTACATATTTCTGACATTTCTTTCCAATTTCCAGATGATATTGGTTGCTCCATTAAATCAATTATATTTAAATCATAAAATTTATTTAAACAATATAAAGCTTCTTTAATATTTTTGAAACATCCATTTGCATCTACACGAATTTTTATAAATGGGTATTTTTTTTTGATTTCTTCTATAATAGAATATTGATTAAAAAAATTCATATTTATCTTTATTTTTATAAATGAAAAACCTTTAATAATTTGGTCTTCAATTTCTTTTATTGCATGTTTTTTATTATTAAAAGAATTTAACCATATAATTCCATTTACAGGAACCCCTTCTTTCCCATGAGTAAATTTAGAATGATATAATACAGGAAATTGATTCTTCAAGCTTAAAAAAGATTGTTCCAATCCAAATAAAATAGATGAATATGAAATATATTTGTAATAACAATATGTTTCTATTTTTTTTAAAGAAATAATTTTTTCTAAAATATTTTTTAGTTCAATTTCAAATTTTTTTAAGTTTTTTAAAGCATATTGATCTAATATTGGGTTACATTCTCCTATTCCTAGATTATCATTTTGTCTTAAAATAATAAACCATATAATATTTTTTTTAAATATTGTATTAGAGTTAGATACTTTTTTTCTAAAAAAAAATATTCGTTTTTTCAAAAAAAAATGGATTTTTTGATTTCTATTATACATATATAGTTTCTCCTTTTTCTAATAAAATTAATTCTTTCCCTTTTTCAAAAAATTTTCTTTTTGCTTGTTTTTTATTAATTTGAATATCTTCAAATGTATCATAATGAACTCCTAATATTTTTTCAGATTTTAAAAAGTCTGAAGCCATAATAGCTTCTTCTATATCCATAGTATATTTTCCTCCTATTGGTAGAATAGAAAGATCTAATTTTCCAAAACAAGGAATAAGATTCATTTCATACATTACAGATGTATCTCCTGATATATATAAATTTCCTTCATCTGTATGTAAAAGAAAACCTCCTGGATTTCCTCCATATGTTCCATCGTTAAAAACACTTGAATGCGCAGCCCAAACATATTTTAATTTTCCAAAAGGAAATGATATAAAAGAGCCATAATTAATTCCATATGTTTTTATTCCCTTTTTATTAAAATAATTAGATATTTCATAATTAGAAATTACTAAAACATCATTAAACTTATGCGAAAAAAATTCCACATCACATACATGATCATAATGTGCATGAGTCAATAAAATATAATCTATTTTTTGAATAGATTTTAAAAAATTTATATTCTTGAAAACAGGATTTTCAGAAAAAAAAGGATCTATCAATAAATATTTTTCATGTATTTCTAAAATACATGTGCTATGAGAAAAAAAAGTAATTTTCATAATTTTAATTAATTTATAAAACCAATTCCTATGCTAAATCCATATAAAAAAGTTAATATCACTAATTTTTTTAATTCTGTATTGAATAATTTTTTTTCTTTTATATAAATTATTTTTTTAATATGTAATATTAGAAAAATAACAATTAAAGTAAAAAATAACCATTGATAAATAGTTTTTGTATTCAAAAAAATAAAATAGCCTCCCAAAAATATTGACATTAATATAATTAATGTATGATATAATTTAGCATATCTTATTCCTAACCATACAGCCATAGTATGTTTTCCATTTTCATTATCATTATCTAAATCTCTCATGTTATTTATATTTAAAACTCCCACATTTAAAAATCCTATAGATAAAGAAAGCAAAAAAATATCCATACATAAAGTATGTGTATACAAAAAATAACTTCCTTCCACTGAAATAATACCAAAAAAAATCATGACAAATAAATCCCCCATACCTATTATATATCCATAAGGATATGGTCCCATAGAATATTTTATAGAACTGTATATACATATAAAAATTCCTATAAAGAATAGAAAAAAAATATTTTCATATAAAATAGTTTTACAAAGTAATAAAAATCCTGAAAAAAAAGATAGGATGGAAAATATCCAAATGGCTTTTTTCATTTCTGAAAATGAAATAAAACCACATTGAATTGTTTTTTTAGGACCTATTCGTTTGCAATTATCTACTCCTGTTATACTATCTCCATAATCATTTGAAAAATTAGCCAGTATTTGTAATAATAAAGCAGTGATTATACATAAAATATAAACAACAGTAAAATTTCCACTTTTTCTGGATTTAGATATCAAAAAACTTAAAGTAATTCCAGAAAAAGATAAAGGCAATGTATGAATACGAGCTGCGCTAATCCAATATTTCAGTTTCATAAAAATCTTGGATATTTTTTAAAATTTGGAGATCTTTTTTCCAAAAAAGCTTTTTTTCCTTCTTGAGATTCCTCCATTAAATAAAACATTAAAGTTGCATCTCCCGTTAATTGCATTAATCCATGTTGTCCATCCAATTCAGCATTTAAACTACGTTTTATCATCCTTAAAGACATAGGACTTCTTTTTTGAATAATTTTACACCATTTTATAGTTTCTTTTTCCAATTCTTTTCTTTTTACAACTTTATTAATTAATCCCATATCTAAAGCTTCTTCAGCTGTATACTCCTTACATAAAAACCACATTTCACGCGTTTTTTTTTGTCCAATATGACGGGCCAAATATGAACATCCAAATCCTCCATCAAAAGACCCGACTTTAGGTCCGACTTGACTAAAAATTGCATTATCAGAAGCTATGGTTAAATCACAAACAACATGTAAAACATGCCCTCCTCCTACTGCATACCCATTAACCATAGCTATAACTGGTTTAGGTATTTCTCTTATTCTTTTATAAAAATCTAAAATATTTAATCTAGGAATTCCATCTTTACCTAAATATCCACCTAAACCTCTTGTAGTTTGATCTCCTCCAGAACAAAAAGATTTTTTTCCAGATCCAGTTATAATTAATACATCTATATCATTTCTGTTACTACAGATATTTATAGCATCTATCATTTCATTTACTGTTTCTACACGAAATGCATTATGACACCATGGTCTATTAATCTCAATTTTTGAAATTCCTTCTCCAAAAAGAAATAAAATATCTTCATATTTTTTAATGGGGACCCAATCTATAGTGTAATTCATAATAAAAAAATTAAAAATTGATGTTTATTTTTACAAAATAACGAAAAAAAGAGATTTTATTATGTTATGTACCGCAATATGTTATCTGTATTAACAGGAATTATAGTCAGCATTATAGAAATGTTTTATGCCATTAAATTTGTAAAAAAATGGTTTATAGAAATACAATTTCTACCATTAAAAAAATTTAAATTTCTTTTAAGAGAAGCACCTACTGAATTTTTTATTTTACTAATTTTTTTTTATTCTTTTTGTGTTTTATCAGGGGGGTTGGTAACCGCCTTTTTTGCACGAAATGCAAAAAAAGCTTACGCTATATTAACAGGCTCTATCTTATTTATTATAGTATTATTTCATGTATTTTTTTATCCATTTCCATTATGGTTAAAAATAATAATACTCCCTCTTTTTTTACCTTTTTCATATATATCATATATGGTAGGAAATTTTGTAGAATTATTACAAAGAAAAAAATGAATAAATTAAAAGATAAATAAATCCAGATATATATCCTATCAAAGCAATCCAACTAATTTTTTTTAAATACCAAAAAAAATCTATTTTTTCCATGCTCATAGCTGCTACACCTGCAGCAGATCCTATAATAAAAATACTCCCACCCGTTCCAGAAACATAAGCGATAAAATGCCATAAATCATGATTTATAGGATAAGAAAACATAGCTATAGTAGCAGCTACTAATGGTATATTATCTATAATAGAAGAAATAAATCCAAATAAAAAAGTTGTAATTTTCCATGTAGAAACTGTTTCATTAATCCAATGAGACAAACTATATAATTTCCCCATAGATTCTAAAGAAGAAACAGAAAGTAAAATTCCTAAGAAAAATAATAGACTAGATACATCTATTTTTTTAAGTGTATTATCTAAAATAGATTGAGATTTATATTTTTTAGATGCTATAAAAAGTAGAACCCCTAAAGAAAACATCATCCCCATATACGGGGGAATTCCTATTGCGGTTTTAAAAATTGGAACAAGTAACATCAGAAATAAACCTATTTTTAACATAAAAAAACCTCTATTTATAGAATCTTTTGAAAGATTATTTTTTTTGATTTGAATATATCCATCAAAAATAGGCATATAGGATGCTATTATAGTAGAAATGACCATACATAATACAGATGGGACTAATATTATTTTTATAAGATGAGTTGTCGTGACTTTATTAGAAATCCATAACATAGTAGTAGTTATATCTCCAATTGGAGACCAAACTCCTCCTGCATTAGCAGATATAATAACTGATCCTAAATAATACAAACGATTTTTATAATTGGAAACAGTTTTTTTTAAAAGAGAAATCATGACCATAGTAGCTGTAAGATTATCTATTATGGCAGATAACAAAAAAGAAACTATACTTATGATCCATAAAAATTTTCGTTTTGTATTTGTTCGAAACAATTCTTTTAAAGCTTCAAATCCAGAATATTTTTCAATAACAGCAATAATAGACATGGCTCCAATAAGAAAAAAAACAATTTCAGAAGCTTTTCCTAGATGAAACAATAACAAATATTTAGGATCTTTTTTTAATATTAAATTCTGATTAAATTCATATTCATAAACAGGAATATTAAAAAATATAATTAAAGACCAACAAATAGTAGCCATCAAAATAGATGGAATAACTTTATTGACAGAAATATAATTCTCAAGAGTAATTAATAAATATCCAAAGATAAAAATCAAAATTACCATTGATCTATTGTATTTTTATATTCAATTGGACATAAAACTCCATTTTGAATAATATGAACATTTTCCAAGTGTATTCTCAATACGTAATAATTGATTGTATTTTGAAATTCTTTCAAAACGGCACAAAGAACCTATTTTTATTTGTTCAATATTAAATGCAACAGAAAGATCTGCTATAAAAGAATCATCTGTATCTCCAGAACGATGAGAAATAATATTTTTATATTTATTTTTTTTGGCTATATGAATTGTTTCAATTGTTTCTGTTAGTGTCCCTACTTGATTCACTTTAATTAAAATAGAATTTGCTACTTTTTTTTCTATTCCTTCATTTAATTTTTTAGCTTGTGTAACAAAAAGATCATCTCCAACTAATTGAATTTGATTTCCTATTTCATGAGTTAATAGTTTCCACCCTTCCCAATCATTTTGATCCATCCCATCTTCGATAGATATAATTGGATATCTTTTTATTAAATAAGATAAATAATTAACATGTTCTTCTCTTGATTTTATTAAAATTTTTGTTTTTTTTTCAAATTTTGAATAATTATACTTTCCATTTTCATAAAATTCAGAAGCAGCGCAATCTATAGCTATTGCTACTTGATCATAAGGCTCATAATTCGCCATATGTATAGCTTCTAATATGTGATCTAAAACATCTTCAACTCCATTAAAATTAGGAGAAAAACCCCCTTCATCTCCTACATTAGTAGAAAATCCTTTTTCGTTTAAAAGATTTTTTAGTTGATAAAATACTTTATGTCCTATTTGAAGCGCCTCTATAAAAGTATTTGCTTTGACAGGGACTATCATAAACTCTTGGAAAACTATAGAAGGAGTATTTGAATGTAGACCTCCATTTACAATATTTATCAGAGGAATAGGGAGAAAACAAGTGTAAACCCCTCCTATATATTTATAAAGAGGAATATTTAATTCATTAGATGCGGCTTTTGCTGTTGCCAAAGATATAGCTAAAATAGCATTAGACCCTAATCTTCTTTTATTTGTTGTACCATCTAATTCCAACATTAATTGATCAATGTAAATTTGATCTAAAACAGATTTTCCAATTAATTCAGGTGCAATAATATCATTTACATTTTGAACTGCCTTCAAGACTCCTTTTCCCAAAAAAATATTTTCTTTATTATCACGTAATTCAAAAGCTTCATTTTTACCTTTTGATGCTCCAGATGGAACAGAAGCACGCCCTAGTATATGATTATCTGTTATTACATCTACTTCTACAGTCGGAATCCCTCTTGAATCTAGTATTTGTCTAGCTTGAATACTCTTAATTTTACTCATTATTTACTTTTTTATTTTTTTTCTTGCTACGTCTTACAGATTTTATTATTTTTTTAGAACTATAATTTTTGTTAAAGTCTACTAATTCTATAAGAGAAAGAGGGGCTTGATCTCCAAAACGGAATCCAGTTTTTATTATTCTAATATATCCCCCAGGACGTTCACGTACTTTTTCAAAAGTATTTTGAAATAATTCAGACACCGCTGTTTTATCTCTTAAATACGAAAAAATATTTCTTTTAGAATGAGTGGTATTAATTTTTGATTTCGTAATAATAGGTTCTACATATTTTCTCAAAGCTTTAGCTTTTGCTAAAGTAGTAAAAATTCTTTTCTTTTTTATAAGAGATGAAGCCATATTAGAAAGAAGAGATTTACGATGACCACGTTTTCTCCCTAAATGATTATTTTTATTTCTATGATCCATTAGTAATTATAATCTATAATTCCTTCAGTTTTAATTGAAAATTTTCTATATTCATCCCAAAATATAATCCTTTTTCTTTCATTTTACTTTCTAATTCATCTAAAGATTTTTTTCCAAAATTTCTCATTTTCAACATAGCATTTCTATTACAACTTACTAAATCTGCTATAGTAATTATAGAAGCTAATTTTAAACAATTTTTTGTACGGACAGATAAATCCATATCGTTTAATTTGGATTTTAATAATGTGCGCATTCGTATAAATTCTTCATCATATTTTTTATCTTTATTAATTTTCTCTTGTTTTTTTTCTCCTATTTTTTCATAAGAGAAAATAGAAAAATACTGAATTAATATTTTTGAAGCTTCCATTAAAGCTATTTTGGGGCAGATAGATCCATCTGTTTTAATTTCTAATGAAAGATTTTCAAAATCAGTTTTTTGTCCTACACGACAATTTTCTATTGCATACCTCACGTTTTTGACAGGAGTATAAATGGAATCTATAGGAATAGTTTCAATTGAATAATTATTATTATTTTTTTTGTTTTCTTCTGCAGGGACATAACCCCTTCCCTCTTCAATCGTAAAACTTATTTCTAAAGGGACTGATTCATCTTTATTACAAATAACCAAATCATCGTTTAAAATTTGAAATCCAGAAATAAATTTATTTAAAATTTTTCCTGTTACTCGTTCTCCATGATTGATATAAGCATTAACAGTTTCTTTCTCAGTTCCTAATATTTCTTGTTTAAAACGGATTTTTTTAAAATTTAAAACTATTTCAGTTACATCCTCAACTACTCCTTTTATAGTAGAAAACTCATATTTTACTCCTTTTATTTTAATAGAAGTCACTGCAAACCCTTTTAAAGAACTCAATAAAACTCTTCTTAATGCATTTCCTATCGTAATCCCATATCCAGGTTCTAAAGGTTTTAAATGAAAAACCGCTCTATTATCTGAAAATTCAGATATTGCAATCCGATCAGGTTTCACAAAGTCTAGAATAGCCATTACAATTGATTTACTACTATTTTATTTTGAATATAACTCAACAATTAATTGTTCCCTAATATTTTCAGGAATTTGTATTCTTTTCGGCATCATTCTAAATATACCAAACATATTTTTTTCATCCAAAATTAACCATTCTACTAATGGTCCTATTTTTTTCTGTATAGAGCTTAATATAACAGGATGTTTTTTAGATTTTTCTTTAATCTCTATCTTATCTCCTGGTTTCAATCTAAAAGATGGGATATTTACCACTTTATTATTAACGATAACATGTCTATGAGAAACAATTTGACGTGCAGAAGATCGAGACGGGGCAAATTTTAATCTAAAAACTAGATTATCTAATCGACTTTCACATGCTTGTAACAATAATTCTCCAGTTATACCTTTTTTTTTTGCCGCTTCAAAAAATAAACTCTCAAATTGTCGTTCCAATATTCCATAAGTATATCTTGCTTTTTGTTTCTCTATTAATTGAATAAAATATTCTGAACGTTTTCCTCTACGACGATTCTTACCGTGTTGGCCAGATGGATATTTTCTTCTATCAAAATATTTGTCTTCTCCATAAATACATTCCCCAAATCTTCTAGAAATTTTAGTTTTAGGTCCTATATATTTTGCCATAATTTTTTTATATATAAATAATAAATTAAACTCTTCTTCTTTTAGGAGGACGACAACCATTATGTGGCAATGGAGTGATATCCTTGATTATTGTTACTGTAATCCCAGAATTACTCAATGCTCGTATAGCCGCATCTCTTCCCGCTCCAGGTCCTTTAATTTTAACTTCTACTTTTTTTATTCCAGCATTTAAACCCTCTTTTGCTACATTTTCCGCTACCATTTGAGCTGCATATGGAGTATTTTTTTTAGATCCTTTAAAATTCATTTTTCCAGCAGAAGACCATGCTATCACATCACCTTTTTTATTTGTTAAGGTTATAATGATATTATTAAAAGTAGCTTGAATATGAGCTTCTCCTACAGGATCCACGACTACTGATTTTTTTTTACAGATGATGATTTTACCATATTTATTTTGTGACTTTCTTCTTGTTCGCTACAGTCTTTTTTCTTCCTTTTCTAGTTCTACAATTATTTTTTGTTTTTTGACCTCTTAATGGTAAGCCTTTTCTATGTCGAGTTCCTACATAACAACCAATGTCCATCAATCGTTTAATATTAAGTTGTATTTCAGCTCTTAGTTCTCCTTCAATTTTTATATAATCAGATATATACTTTCTAATTTTACTAATATCATCATCAGACCAATTTTTTACTTTTTTATTTTCATCTATTCCAATAGAAGTAAGTATTTTTTTTGATAAACTTTTACCTATTCCATACAAATAAGTAAGACCAATAACTCCTCTTTTAGATCTTGGAAGATCCACACCCGAAATTCTTACAGACATAAAATCTATTTATTTATCCCTGTTTTTGTTTAAATCTAGGATTTTTTTTGTTGATAATACGTAAACGTCTTTTTCTTCTAACAATTTTACAATTGTCAGTTCTTTTTTTCAAAGATGCTCTTACTTTCATAACATAAAATTTATTTTAATATCTATAAGTTATTCTTCCTCTTTCTAAATCATAAGATGACATTTCTAATCTTACTTTATCTCCTGGCAATATTTTAATGTAATGCATTCTCATTTTTCCTGATATATGAGCTTTAACAATACATCCATTTTCTAATTCGACACGAAACATTGCATTTGGGGATGATTCTATAATAGTCCCATCAACTTCAATATGCTTTTGTTTAGCCATATAAATAACATAATTTAATTATTTAATTAATAATAATATACAAAAAAAATTATTATCTGGTATATCTGTTACTACGATATTTCATCATCATTAATTCATCATAATGATAATTCAATAAATATATATTCACTTGTTGTGAAATATCTAAAATCACCCCCACTACAATTAACAATGATGTCCCTCCATAAAATAACGCAAAATTTTGCGTAAAACCCATACGAAAAACTATGGAAGGCAATATTGCTATTATTGCTAATAAAATAGCTCCAGGTAATGTTATTATTGATAAAATATGATCTATATACTCAGCGGTTTCTTTTCCAGGTTTAATTTTAGGGATATGTCCCCCATTTCTTTTTAAATCGTCTGCCATTCGATTTACTGGAATAGCAATAGCTGTATAAAAAAAAGTAAAAACTATCACTAACATGAAGATAGTTAAATTATACCATAATCCATAAATATCTTGAAACAGATAAAAAAAACTCTTCAGTTTGATGTTCTTTACATAATCGGAAAAAGTTAATGGAAATAACATAATAGCTTGAGAAAATATAATAGGCATCACACCAGCTGCTGTCATTTTTAACGGAATATATTGATGTTTTTTACGAATTAATTGAGAATCTAAACCTAAAGATTTATAGTGAGAAACATATTGTACTGGAATTTTCCTAATAGCTTGAATAATTATAATAGAAAATAAAATAACTAATAACCACAACAAAAATTCAAGAAATAGAACTATTAATCCTCCATTTCCTGTTTCTAATTTACTAAAAATCTCTTTACTAATAGCATCTGGAAAACGAGCTATGATTCCTGACATAATAATTAATGAAATTCCATTTCCGATTCCTTTATCTGTTATTTTATCCCCTAACCACATGGTAAATAAAGTCCCTGAGGTTAAAATTATTATCCCTATAATCCAAAACATTCCTTTTCCATAAAAACTGTCTAAATCAATTAAATAAGCAGTTTTTGAAGAAGAAAAAGGAATAAATTGTTTGGTTAAAGAAATAAGATATACAGGAGCTTGGACAAAACATATCCCAACAGTTAACCATCTGGTTATAAAACTAATTTGTTTTCTTCCACTTTCTCCATCCCTTTGTAATCTTTGTAAATAAGGAATAATTATGCACATTAATTGTATTATAATGGATGCAGATATATAAGGCATAATCCCTAAAGCTAAAACTGATGCGCGATTAAAAGCGCCCCCTGTAAAAGAGGATAAAATTTGCATTAAACCCTTAGAACCTGAATTAAATTTTTCTATAAAATCACTAATACCCAAAGGATTAATTCCTGGAAGAGGAATATAAGCTCCAAAACGATATATTAATAATAAACTTAAAGTTATTATTATTTTTTTTCGTAATTCTTTTACGTTCCAAACATTATAAAAAGTTATTATAAAGTTATTCATAATAATTTTTACATAAATACAGCTTCTCCTCCTATTTCTTTAATAGAAGATAAAGCTTTTTTACTAAATTTATATGCATATATCTTCAATGGAAGATGAAGTATACCCCTTCCTAAAATTTTAATAATATCGTTTTTTTTAGCTAAATTATTTTTTAAAAAAAAATCTTTATTAACAATATTTATTTTTTTTTCTTGTTTTTGATTGATTTTATCAATACAATTTTGAATTGTATCTAAATTTATGCCAATAATCTTTCTTTTTAATATGATATTTCTACTTTTAAATCCAAATTTAGGTATTCTTCTTTGTAAAGGCATTTGTCCTCCTTCAAACCCCTTTTTTTTAGAAAAACCAGATCTAGATTTCGCTCCTTTATGTCCTCTTCCACAAGTTCCTCCTTTTCCTGAGCCTTGTCCTCTTCCCAATCTTAATTTTTTTTTCTGGATCCATTATTTGGATGTAAAGAACTAATATTTAAACAATTTTCATCCATCATATACTTCTTTTATAGTAATTCCTCTCTGTTTTGCTATAATATAAACATCTCTCATATTGCTTAACGCTCTAATAGTAGCTTTTATTACATTATGATGATTGGAAGACCCCTTAGATTTAGATAAAGCATTTCTTAAACCTGCAGCCTCAAGAACCGCTCTTAAAGGTCCACCTGCAATTATTCCTGTTCCGTCAGAAGCTGGTTTAATAAGAACATGTGCTCCTCCATATTTAGCCTCTTGTTCATGAGGTATAGTTCCATTTGAAATACATACTTTACAAAGATTTCTTTTAGCTTGTTCTCCAGCTTTATGAATAGCATCAGGTGCTTCTTTAGATTTTCCAAACCCATAACCTACTATTCCATTTTCATTTCCTTTTATAACAATAGCACTAAAACTAAAATACCTTCTTCCTTTAGTTACTTTACATACTCTTGTTACTCCAACCAACTTTTCTTTTAATTCTGTATATTTTATTTTTTTATCAGACATATTTTAAAATTCTAATCCTACTTCTCTAATTCCCTCAGCCAAAGATTTAACTCTACCATGATACAAATATTTTCCTTTATCAAATACTAATTTTTTTAAATTCAACTTTTTAGCTCTGTATCCTAACAACTTCCCAACTTCATAAGATAATTCTGTTTTGTTTTTTTTATTTTTATAAAATTCTTTCTCTTTTGAAGAAGATGAAACTAAAGTTTTTCCGGATACATCATCGATTATTTGTACGTATATTTCTTTATTACTTCTAAAAACGGAAATTCTAGGTCTATTCTTACTTCCCAAAACTTTTTTAATTTTTTTTTTTTCATTTTTTTAATGATTTATTTCTAGGCTGATTTTCCTGCTTTTCTTCGAACTTCCTCTCCAAAATATCTTATTCCTTTTCCTTTATAAGGTTCTGGAACTCTAAAAGATCTAATTTTTGAAGCTATTATACCTAATAAC
This sequence comes from Blattabacterium sp. (Nauphoeta cinerea), assembly GCF_000471965.1. Lineage (GTDB taxonomy): Bacteria > Bacteroidota > Bacteroidia > Flavobacteriales > Blattabacteriaceae > Blattabacterium. Next base: position 247,503 of record NC_022550.1, on the reverse strand, counting down.
TGTTTATCATAAGATTTTAAAATAATAATAAAATTTTTCCCTTTTTCAGACTGTATTTTGATGTCAATTTCTTTAGGAATTTGCATCATAATATTGTGAGAAAAACCTAAATTTAAATCTAAAATTTCTTCTTTATAAGAAGCTCTATATCCAATTCCCACTAATTCTAATTTTTTATAAAATCCTTTTGAAACTCCTATAATCATATTTTTAACTAACACATGATATAACCCATGTAAAGATTTACATTTTTTATTTTCATGATTCCTAATAATAAATAACTGATTTTTTTCCAAATTCAATTGAAATTCTTTTGATATTTTTTGACTTAAACTTCCTAAAAATCCTTTTACAAATATTTCATGATCAATAATTTTTACATCCACATTTTTAGGAATCAAAATAGGTTTTTTTCCAATTCTAGACATTTTTTAATATTTGAATCAATCAATATACGTAACATAATATTTCCCCTCCTATTTTTTTCTTTCTTGCCTGTTTATCTGTAATAATTCCACTAGAAGTGGAAATTATAGCAGTCCCTAACCCATTTAATACTCTAGGTATATTTTTATATTTACAATATTTTCTTAATCCTGGTTTACTGATTCTAATAATTTTTTGAATAACAGGAGTTTTTCCTTTATAATACTTCAAAGCTATTTTAATTATTTTTTTATTTTTTTCTATTTTAGAATCTAAAATATATCCATTTTCTAACAAAACACGAACAATTTCTTCCTTCATTTTAGAAGATGTGACCTCAAGTAGATTATGTTTCGCATAACTAGCGTTTCGAATTCTAGTCAAAAAATCAGCAATGACATCCATATAATATTTATTTTACCAACTTGCTTTTTTTACCCCAGGAATCAACCCTTGAGAAACTAAACTTCTAAATACAATACGAGACACTCCGAATTGACGCATATATCCTCTGCATCTACCACTAATAGTACATCTATTTCTCAAACGAACGGGAGAGGCATCTTTAGGTAATTTTTGCAATAATTCATAATTTCCAGCCTTTTTCAAAGCTTTTCTTTTGTTTGCATATTTTAATACCATTTTTTCTCTTTTTTTTTGCCTTGCTTTAACAGATTCTTTAGCCATATTTATTTTTTTTAAAAGGGATTCCAAATAAAGATAAAAGACTCTTAGCTTCTTCATTTCTTTTTGTAGAAGTAACAAATGTAATATTCATTCCCATATTTTTTTTGATTTTATCAATATTTATTTCAGGATAAATCATTTGTTCCATTATTCCCATATTATAATTTCCATGATGATCAAAACTACTTTCTTTTACTCCATTAAAATCTCTTACTCTCGGCAAAGAAACAACAATAAGTCTTTCCAAGAATTCGTACATTTTTGTTCTTCTTAAAGTCACTTTTACCCCTATAGACATTCCTTTTCTAAGTTTAAATCCTGATTCATCATGTTTAGAATAACAAAAAATCGCTTTTTGCCCTGTAATATTTGTTATTTCATTTACTGAAGAATCTATTATTTTTTTATCAAAAATAGAAGACCCAACTCCTTGATGGATCACTATTTTTATTAATTTAGGCACTTCCATAATAGAACTATATCCAAATTTTTTCATCAAACTAGGAATTATTTTTTCTATATAAAATTTTTGTAATCTAGATTGATAAATCATTTCTCTATATTAATTTTTTTTAAATTAGATAGATGTATAGGTGCTTCTTTTTCTATAATTCCACCTTTAGGTTTTTTTGGAGTCGGTTTAGTATGTTTTTTAACCATATTTATTCCACGTATAATAGCTTTATTTTTTTTAGAAAAAACTTTTACAATTATCCCTTCCATTCCTCTATGATTTCCTGATAAAATTAATACTTTATCTTCTTTTTTTATTTTTTTCATAGAAATATTTTTTATAAAACTTCTTGTGCCAAAGAAATAATTTTCATATACTCTTTTTCTCTAAGTTCTCTTGCTACTGGACCGAAAACTCTTGTTCCCATTATCTCTCCAGAAGCATTAATTAATACACAAGCGTTATCATCAAAACTGATATAAGACCCATCTTTCCTTCTAGTTCTATTTTTTGTTCTGATTACTACAGCTTTACAAACTTGACCTTTTTTAACTGTATTCCCTCCAGAAGCAGCTATCTTTACAGTAACTATTATCGTATCACCTAATGAAGCATATCTTTTTTTTGTTCCACCTAAAACTCTAATAACTAAAGCTTCCTTCGCCCCTGTATTATCCGATACTTTACATCTAGATTCTTGTTGTAACATTTGTTCAATTAGATTTTTCTAATATACTAACTAGTCTCCAACATTTTCTCTTGCTAACAGGGCGCATTTCCATTATGCTTACTTTATCTCCATTTTTAGAAATATTTTTTTCATCATGTACCATATATTTTTTATTCTTTATAATACTTTTTCCATAATACTTATGTTTTACTTTTTTCATCTCATATACGACAACAGTTTTATCCATTTTATCACTGATAACTGTTCCTTGTCTTTGTTTTCGAAAACTTCTTTTATTTTTTTTTATCATTGACTTTTTTATTATACTCAGTTTTTAATTTTGCAATATTTTTTCGTATAAATCTAATAATCATAGGATTTTTAAGCATTTTAATATTATGATTGAATTTTATGTTTTGATAATTTCTCTGTTCTTTATTAATTTGTTTTATTAAATCATGAATCGATAAATTTTTTATATCTAAACTATTCATATATTCATAATTTGATTTCATTAGAATAAATAAATTTCATTTTTATAGGAAGTTTTTGGGCTGCTAATCTTAATGCTTCTTTAGCTACATTTAGCTCTACTCCATTTACTTCAAATAAAATTCTACCAGGTTTAACTATAGATACCCAAAATTCAACGGGCCCCTTTCCTTTTCCCATACGTACTTCTTGCGGTTTTTTTGTAGCAGGTTTATCAGGAAAAATATTAATCCATAGTTGTCCTTCTCTTTTCATGTATCTTGTAGCAGCAATTCTTGCTGCTTCTAATTGTCTAGAAGTTATCCACGCTCCTTCTAAAGCTTTAATTCCATATAAACCTCTAGAAAGAAAAACACCTTTTTTAGCATTTCCACGAATTCTTCCTTTTTGTTTTTTTTATATTTTGTTTTTTTGGTTGTAACATTATTAATAATAATAAATGAATGATGGAAAAATTTATTTATTTTTTTTCCTATTCAAATAAGTTTTTTGACCTCTTTGTTTCTTTTGAATTCCTAATAATGGAGATAATTCTCTTTTTCCGTATATTTCTCCTTTCATTATCCACACTTTAATTCCTATACTTCCATAAACAGTATGAGCTACCGCCATATGATAATCTACATCAGCACGAAAAGTTCCCAGAGAAATTCTTCCTTCTTTATAAGTTTCACATCTTGCCATTTCTGATCCATTTAATCTTCCAGAAATCTGAATTCTTATACCTTGAGCATTCATTCTTATAGCAGAAAGAATAGATAATTTGATTGCTTTTTTATAAGAAATGCGATTTTCTAATTGTCTAACTAAACCTTTAGCAACTAAAGGAGCATCTAATTCAGGACGTTTTACTTCAGAAATATTAATTTGAACTTCTTTTTTAGTAAGTTTTTTTAATTCTTTTCTTACTGTATCTACTTCATCACCTCTTTTCCCTATCACAAGAGCTGGTCTTGATGTTCTAATAGTAATTGTTATAAATTTTAAAGTTCTTTCTATAAAAATACGGGAAACTATTCCTTTTGGAAATCTAGCTTCTATATATCTTCTTACTTTAAAATCTTCTTGAATTCTATCCTTATAATTTTTACACCAACTAGATTGCCATCCTGTTATAATTCCAAGACGATTAACAATCGGGTTTGTTTTTTGTCCCATAAATAATTATATTTCTTGTTTTTTGTCTAAAAAAACTATGATATTACTTGATCTTTTCCTTATTCTATGTCCTCTTCCTTGAGGAACAGGACGTAATCTTTTTAAAGTTCGACCTTGATTAACTCTAATTTCTTTTATATATAGAGATTTTATTTTTTCAGAATAAGATTGATTATACTTTTTTTTCCAGTTAGATAATAAAGAAAGAAGAAGTGTCTTAAACATAAAAGAAATTCTTCTTTTTTTGCTGTAAGATAATAAATCTAAAGCTTGAAAGATTTCTTTATTTCGAATTAAATTTGCTATTAGCCTCATTTTTCTAGGAGAACTTCTTACTCCATTTAAAGAAGCTGAAGCGATATTGGTCTCTTCTTTCATATTCTCCTAATTTTTTATTTTCAATTTATTTTTAGATCCAGCATGTCCTCTAAATGTACGAGTAGGAGAAAACTCACCAAGTTTATGGCCAATCATATTTTCTGTTACATATACATTAATAAATTGTTTCCCATTATGAACTGCAAAAGTTTGTCCAACGAAATCAGGTAAAATAGTGGAAGGTCTAGACCAAGTTTTAATTATAGTTTTTTTATCTAATTTAATATTATTCAATACTTTTTTGTATAATTGTTGAGAAACATATGGTCCCTTTTTTAAGGATCTTGCCATGACTTATAAAGTTTTTATTTTTTTCTTCTTTGTAAAATATATTTGTTAGAATATCGTTTTCTAGAACGAGTTCTAAATCCTTTAGCAGATTTTCCTTTTCTATTTCTAGGTATTCCTCCAGAAGCTTTCCCTTCTCCTCCCCCCATTGGGTGATCTACAGGATTCATAGCAACACCTCTTGTTCTAGGTCTTCTTCCTAGATGTCTTTTTTTACCAGCTTTTCCATATGTTTCTAACTGATGATCCGGATTAGAAACAATCCCAATTGTAGCCATACAAGTAATCATTATCATTCTAACTTCGCCAGAAGGAAGCTTAATTGTTGCATATTTTTTATCTTTTGCAAATAATTGAGCAAAAGAACCTGCACTTCTTGCTATTTTTGCCCCTTGTCCTGGCTTCATTTCTATACAAGAAATATTAGTTCCTAAAGGAATATCACTTAAAAAAGTAGAATTTCCTATATTAAAAGGTATATTTTTTCCAGAAATAACTTTTTGTCCTACTTTAAAACCTTCTATTGTTAGAATATACCTTTTTTCTCCATCCTCATAATGAAGTAAAGAAATAAAAGAAGAGCGATTAGGATCATATTCTATAGATTTTATAATAGCAGGAATCCCAAATTTTTTTCTTTTAAAATCTATTATTCGATATTTTTTTTTATGTCCCCCTCCAAAATAACGCATAGTCATACGACCCATATTATTTCTTCCTCCAGATTTGGACATTCCTTTTATTAAAGTTTTTTCACAACGATACTTTGTAAGTTGATCAAAACAGTTCGTAATTTTAAAGCGTTGACCTGGTGTTATAGGTTTTAATTTTTTTATAGACATTAAATTTCTTTTTTATTGAAAACATCAATTTTTTGATTTTCGTAAAATTGAACAATAATTTTCTTAAACTTATTAGTTTTTCCATAAATAAATCCTTTTTTAGTATATTTCGATTTATCCTTTCTAGGATAAATCATTGTTCTAATATTTTTTACAGAAAATCCAAATAATTTATTTATCTCTTTTTTAATTTTAATCTTATTATAATTACTGTTCACAGAAAAAATATAACAATTATATTTTTCTCCTTTATAAGATTTATCTGTGATAAAAGGTTTTATTAAAAACATATTTATATCGATAAAAACTGATAAATTCTATTTATAGAATTTTCAGAAAAAATAATGTATGGAAAATTTATCAGTGAAAAACAACTTAATTCGTTTACACTTAATAATTTAAAATTTTTTAAATTTCTAGAAGACAAATATAAATTTATATTTTTTCTTCCAATTATCATTAATGATTTTTTATTTTCTAATCGTAAAGATTTCAATAAATTTAAAATAAACTTGGTTTTTGGAGCATTTAATTTTAAATCTTCTATAATCATAACTTTATGATGTACTAATTTTTGTTCTATAAGAAATTTTCTAACTATATTTTTAGTATGTTTATTGACTTTTATAAAGTATTTTCTTGGTTTAGGACCAAAAACTCTCCCCCCCCCTCTGAAAATAGGATTTTTTATATCGCCTTTTCTAGAACCTCCAGTCCCTTTTTGTCTATGCAATTTTTTAGTACTTCCAGATAATTCACCTCTTTCTTTAGATTTATGTGTCCCTTGACGTTGTGCTGATAGAAATCTTTTGATTTCTAAATATAAAGGATGATCATAGGATTTTTTAAAAAAAATATTATCGTTAAATTCTATTTTTTTATTAGTATAATTTCCTTTTGCATCTAAAATTTTTAATTCCATTCTTTTTTTTGAATCATTAAATATGAATTTTTATTTCCTGGAACTGAACCTCTTAAAATTATGATATTATGACCAGGATCTATTTTCAATACTTTTAAATTTTTTATAGTTACACTTTTTTTTCCCATTTTTCCAGCCATTTTTTTTCCTTTAAAAACACGTGACGGATCAGATCCAGCACCTATTGATCCTGGAGCTCTTAAACGATTGTGTTGACCATGAGTCCTTTCTCCTACTCCTGAAAAATTATGTCTTTTGACTACACCCTGAAACCCTTTTCCTTTAGAAATTCCTTTTATATTCACCAATTCTCCTTCTTGGAAAATATCAATAGAAACTGAATTTCCCAAAATAAAATCAGACACTTTATTCATTTTAAATTCTAACAGTTTTTTTTTAGGAGATAATCCTGCTTTTTTAAAATGACCCAATAAAGATTTATTCATTTTCCCAATTTTTTGATCATCTACCCCTAATTGAATCGAAGAATAACCATCATTTTCTTTTGTTTTTATCTGAACAATATAACAAGGGTCTACTTTTACAACCGTACATGGAACATTTTCTCCATTGACTAGAAATATGTTAGTCATTCCTATATTTTTACCTATTAGTCCAATCATATTTTATACTTTTATTTCTGCTTCCACTCCACTGGGCAATTCTAATTTCATTAATGCATCTACTGTTTTAGATGAAGCGTTATGAATTTGTAAAAGTCTTTTATGAGTGGGAAGAAAAAATTGTTCTCTCGATTTCTTATTTGCATGAGGAGAACGTAATACCGTAAATATTTTTTTTTCAGTAGGTAAAGGGACCGGTCCATTTAATACAACTCCTGTAGGAAGAACAGAATTTACAATTCTTTCTGCTGATTTGTCTAACAAATTGTAATCATAAGATTTCAATTTAATTTTTATATTATGACCCATAGTATATCAGTTTTTTCTACTATTATTTCGGTTTTTATTTTCTATAATTATATTTTCTATTACATTTTCGGGAACTGTATCATAATGAGAAAATTCCATAACAGAAGTTCCTCTACCAGAAGAAAGAGTTCGTAATACAGTAACATATCCAAACATCTCAGATAATGGGACTAAAGCTTGAATTACTTTTATATTATTTTTACTATTCATGTTTTGTACTATTCCTCTTCTACGATTCAAATCCCCTATTATATCTCCCATATTTTCTTCTGGAATCAGAACTTCTAATTTCATAATTGGTTCTAATAAAACGGGTTTCGCTTTTTTAGCTGCTTCTCTAAATCCTAATTTTCCTGCTAATTCAAAAGATAATTGATCAGAATCAACAGAATGGTAAGAACCGTCTAATATGGTTACTTTAGCACTATCTATTTCATATCCAGATAAAGGTCCATTTTTCATCATTTCTCTAAATCCTTTTTCTATAGAAGGTATATATTCTTTAGGTATATTTCCTCCTTTGATTTTATTAATAAAAATTAAACCAGATTTTCCTATATTTCCGGGTTCTAATCTAAATAATATATCCGCATATTTACCTTTACCTCCTGTCTGTTTTTTATAAATTTCTCGATGTTCTACTAAATTCGTTAAAGCTTCTTTGTATTCCACTTGAGGTTTTCCCTGATTAACTTCAACTTTAAATTCTCGTTTCATTCTATCTACGATTACTTCTAAATGAAGCTCTCCCATTCCGGAAATGATAGTTTGACCTGTATAAGTGTCTGTTCTTACTTGAAAGGTCGGATCTTCTTCCATTAATTTTGATAAAGCTAAACTCATTTTATCTATATCCGACTTATATTTAGGTTCAATAGCCAAACCAATTACGGGTTCAGGAAATAAAATTTGTTCCAACAAAATGGGATATTTTTCATCACATAAAGTATCACCTGTTTTAATATCTTTAAAACCTACTACAGCTGCTATATCTCCTGCTCCAATTTTATTTACTGGATTTTGTTTATTTGCATGCATTTGATATATTCTAGAAATACGTTCCTTATTTCCTGATCTAGCATTAAAACTATAAGAACCTGATTCTATTTTTCCAGAATAAACTCTGAAAAAAGCCAATCTACCAACAAAAGGATCACTTGCAATTTTAAAAGCCAAAGCAGAAAAAGGTTCATTTTCATTAGGTTTTCTTTTTTCTTTTTTTTGATTAATAGGATTGATTCCCACAACATCTTTAACATCAAGAGGAGAAGGTAAATACTTACATATAGCATCTAATATAGCTTGAACTCCTTTATTTTTGAAAGAAGAACCACATAAAATAGGAATTATTTTCATTTTTATAGTATTTTCCCGTAAGGAAAAAATAATATCCTCTTGTGATATAGAAGAATAATTTTCATCTCCATATAAAAATTGTTCCATTATTTTATCATCATGTTCAGATAACGTTTCAAGAAGTTGATTTTGATAATCATAAACCAAATTTTTCATATTATCTGGAATAGGAACTCTTTGATATGTCATTCCATAATTTTTTTCGTCCCATATAATAGCTTGATTAGCTATCAAATCTATGACCCCTCTAAAATTGTCTCCAATTCCAATAGGAATTTGTAAAGGAACTGGATGGGATCCTAAATTTTTACGTATTTGAGAACAAACATTAAAAAAATCGGCCCCTTGCCGATCCATTTTATTTACAAAAGCTATTCTAGGAATAGAATATTTATCAGCTTGTCTCCATACAGTCTCTGACTGAGGTTCTACTCCATCTACTGCACTAAATAAAACAACCATTCCATCCAATACTCTCATAGATCTTTCTACTTCTACAGTAAAATCTACATGTCCTGGAGTGTCTATAATATTAATCTGATATTTTTCTTTATTATACATCCATTCACAACATGTAGCGGCGGAAGTTATAGTTATTCCACGTTCTTGTTCTTGCAGCATCCAATCCATAGTCGCAGCCCCATCATGAACTTCACCTATTTTGTGATTAATACCTGTATAAAACAAAATTCTTTCCGTAGTAGTAGTCTTTCCTGCATCAATATGTGCCGCTATTCCTATATTTCTAGTATATTTTAAATCTTTTGCCATAAAAATTAAAATCTAAAATGCGAAAAGGCTTTATTTGCTTCGGCCATTTTATGAATATTTTCTTTTCTTTTTACAGCTTCACCTTGCACTTGAAAGGCGTCCCATATTTCATATGCCAATTTATTCGCCATCGTTTTTTCAGTTCTAATAGAAGCACAAGATATTAACAATTTCATTGCTTTTGTTATTTTACTATTAGAAGAAATAGGAGCCGGTATTTGAATATTAGACCCCCCCATCCTACGACTTCTAACTTCTACATGAGGCGTTACATTTTTTAATCCTTCTTTCCATATTTCTAATGCAGATTTTTCCTCTTTTTCTTTTATGATATCTATTTTATTCATGGCATTATAAAATATATTATAAGCTGTATTTTTTTTTCCATTCTTCATGATATGATTCACAAAACGTGTTACCAGAGGATCACTAAATTTAGGATCTGGAAAATAGACTTTTTCTTTTTTTTAACTTTTCTCATTGATCGTTTAATCTTTTTTAACTACTTTAGCTCCATACTTACTTCTGCTTTTTTTTCTTCCATTAACTCCAGCTGTATCTCTAGCCCCCCGTACTATTTTATATTTTACACCTGGTAAATCCTTAACTCTCCCTCCTTTAACTAATACGATAGAATGTTCTTGAAGATTATGTCCTTCTCCTGTAATATAACTAATTACTTCTCTTCCATTTGTAAAACGAACACGAGCTACTTTTCGCATAGCCGAGTTAGGTTTTTTTGGTGTTGTAGTATAAACTCTGGTACAAACTCCTCTTTTTTGAGGACAAAATTCTAAAGCTACAGATTTCCGTTTTTTAGAGACAGAAACCCGTCCTTTTCTAATTAACTGCTGTATAGTAGGCATATATCCTATATTTAAAATGCAAATTATATTATTTCACAATAAATTACAAAACTTAATGATTTAATAATCAAAAAAAATAATTTATGCTAAAAATTATCAATCCTAATTTTTTGATTTTGGAAAGGATTTTCTTCTAAAGATTTAATATTAAGTTCTTTGTAAATATAACGGTAAGTTGAAAGTAAACAAGGGAATCCATCCACAATAGCAACATTATGTTCATAATGAGCTGAAATTTTATTATCTAAAGTAGTAATTGTCCATCCATCTTTATGAAAAATAATTTTAGATGAACCAATATTGACCATGGGTTCTATAGAAAGAACTAATCCTTCTTTCAATTTAAGACCTTTTCCTTTCTTCCCGAAATTTGGAATTTTGGGATCTTCATGCATATTTTTTCCCAATCCATGTCCCACAAGATCTTTTACAATATTATAACCACTTTTTTCAATAAAGGATTGAATAGAATAACCTATATCTCCAATACAATTTCCATATTTACAATTAGATATTCCAATATAAAGAGATTTCTTAGAACAATCTAAAAACTTTTTTGTATGATAAGAAACTTTTCCAACCTCAAAAGTATAAGCATGTTCTCCATAAAATCCATTCATATAAACTCCGCAATCTATAGATAATATGTCGCCTTCACATAAAAGATTTTCATTAGGAATTCCATGTACCACTTGATGATTTGGAGAAGCACATAAAGTATTTGGAAAATTATATAAACCCAAAAAAGCTGGTGTCCCACCATGATTACGAATAAAATTTTCTGCCAGTTTATCTAAATAAAGAGTATTAATCCCTGGCTTAATTTCTTTAGCTAACATTCCTAATGTTTTAGAAGCTAGAAAAGCGCTTTTTTTTATTAAAATTATATCTTCGATAGTTTTTAACTGTATCAAAATGCAATTATTTTATTAGTATTTTTTAATCATAGAAGTTCCACTCATAATTTTAGGAATAGGTAATTTCATTAATTGTAAAATAGTAGGAGCTACATCTGATAAAATCCCTTCTTTTTTTAAAGAAATATTTTGTTTTTTTATATTTTTATCTAAAAGAATAAAAGGAACTAAAGATGTAGTGTGAGCTGTATGAGGAGTTCCATCGGAATTTATCATATAGTCTGCATTTCCATGATCTCCTACTATAATAACTGTGTAAGAATTTTTTATAGCTTCTTCAGAACAAAATTTTACACATTTATCAACAAATTCACACGCCTTTATTGTTTCCTCCATTTTACCAGTATGCCCCACCATATCTGGATTTGCAAAATTTAAACAAATAAAATCTGATTGTTTTCTTTTTAACTCAGGGACAATTTTTTTTACAATATTTTCTGCACTCATTTCAGGTTTTAAATCATAAGTAGAGACTTTAGGAGATTGACATAAAATTCTTATTTCTCGATCAAAAGGAGCTTCTCTTCCCCCTGAGAAAAAAAAAGTAACATGCGGATATTTTTCTGTTTCAGCTATACGTATTTGTTGTTTTCCTTCTTTTTCTAAAACCTCCCCCAAAGTATCTGATAGATATTTTTTTTCAAAAAGGACATGGATCCCCCGATATTTCGGATTAAAACAAGTCATAGTTATGTAATAAGATAAATCTAATTTTTTCATTTCTGAAAAAATAGCATTGTTTCCTGTTAAAAGTTCTGTAATTTGCCTAGAACGATCAGGACGGAAATTAAAACAAAAAACAACATCTCCATCTTTGATTCTAGAAATAGGAATTCCATTTTTGTCAATAATAATTAAAGGGGATAAAAATTCGTCTGTAATTCCATTATTATAAAATTTTTCTATAGATGAAATGATATTTCCAGTGTAAATCCCCTTTGAATAAACCATTGCATCATATGCTTTTTTAGTTCTTTCCCACTTATTATCGCGATCCATTGAATAATATCTTCCAATAACTGAAGATAATTTTCCAACATACTGTTTAGTTACATTTAAAAGTTGTTGAATATAAAAAATGCTCTTCTTGGGAGAAGAATCTCGCCCATCTGTAAAAATATGTATAAAAACATCTCTAATTTTTTTTTGATGAGCTATTTTAAGTAAATAAAAAAGATGATCCATATGTGAATGAACCCCTCCATCAGATAATAATCCAATAAAATGAATTCTATTTTTTGAAATAGAAATTTTATTAAAAAAAACATCTATTTTTTTTAAAAATGAATTATTTTTTATAGAGATATTAATCTCTTCTAAACTTTGAAGAATCTTACGCCCAGATCCCAAATTAATATGACCCACTTCTGAGTTTCCCATTTGTCCTTTAGGTAATCCAACATCACATCCTGATGCTATCAACTTACTAAAAGGATAATTATTGGAACAATAATCAATAAATGGAGTATAAGCTTGTTCTATTGCAGAAGAATATCGATAAGAAGAGAGTCCCCAACCATCCAAAATAATTAACATTAGTTTTTTCATCTATTAAATGCTAACTCTTTTAAAAAGATCAATTTTTAAATTTTTATCATATTTTTCTAAATATTCTCGAACAGTTATTTTATTATCTTTTACAAATTTTTGATTTATCAGAGTATTCTCTAATATAAATTTTTGAATTTTTCCTTCAATTATTCTATTTTTTATGAAATCAGATTTATTTTCTTTTTGAACTTGACATTTAATAATGTCAAGTTCTTTATTCATCAATGAACTTGGAATTTGTTTCTCATTAATAGCTATAGGATTCATAGCAGCTATATGCATTGCTATATCTTTAGCTATAGATAGATTATTTACTCTATTGGAAAATCCTACTAATGTAGCTATTTTATTAGTATTATGAGTGTAATTCATTACAAATGAAGAATCTACTTTTTCAAAAATTTTTAACTCTAATTTTTCTCCTACAACTCCCATCTTATTTATTATCATTTTTTGAATACTTTCGTATTCATTATATGAACTACGTAAAAAATCAACTTTAGTATTGAATAATAATGATTGTTTTGAAAGTATGGATAAAAAATTTAAAAATTCAGTACTCTTAGATAAAAAATCAGTTTCACAACTAATTCCTATGATTGTTCCATAAGAATAATCGGAATGAACCGAGGAAATAAGTGCTCCATCTTTCATATGATGAAAAAAATGATCGACTGCTATTTTCTCTCCTTTTTTTCTTAAAATATGTACAGCATTATCAATATCTCCATTAGATTGAATTAATGCTTTTTTGCAATCCATAATTCCAATGCCTGTTAACTTTCTAAGTTTGTTAACTATCTGTATAGAAATTTTCATGATTTTCTGTTTACCGTGTTTTTATTTTCACGTTCATTTTTAATAGAAACTCCATGTTGAATTGCCTCTGACACAAATTTCAAAATAATATCTATAGATTTAGAAGAATCATCATTAGATGGGATAGGATATTGAACATCATTAGGGTTTGTATTAGTATCCACCATGGCAAAAATAGGTATTTTTAATTTTTTGGCTTCAGTTAAGGCTATTTTTTCTTTATTTGGATCCACTAAAAAAATACCACCTGGTATATGATTCATATTAGAAATACTTCCTAAATTTTTATATAGTTTTGCATATAATCGATCAATTAATAATCTTTCTTTTTTAGATAAAGTATCGAAGGTTCCATTTTTTTTCATTTTTTCTATATTATTCATTTTTTTTACAGATTTACGAATCGTTGTGAAATTTGTGAGTAATCCCCCTAACCATCTTTCTGTTATACAAGGCATATTAATGCTTTTTGCATAATGAATAACCTTCTCTCTAGCTTGAGCTTTTGTTCCAACTAATAATATTTTTTTTCCATTTTTTGCTATTTTTTTTAAACCATTACAAGCTCCCTCCAATTTTGAAATTGTTTTTGCTAAATCTATAATATGAATTCCCCCTTTTTTCATAAAAATAAAAGGACGCATATTCGGGTTCCATTTTCTCGCAATGTGTCCAAAATGAACGCCAGCTTTCAATAAATCTTCAGTATTGATTTTCATTTATATATTAATATTAGTTTTTAACGTTTTGAAAATTGATACTTTTTTCTAGCTTTTTTTTGACCAAATTTTTTTCTTTCTACCTCTCTAGAATCACGTGTTAATAATCCTTCCGATTTTAATTTACTTCTGTTCTTTACATCAAATTCACAAAGAGCACGAGATATAGCAAGACGTATCGCTTCTGCTTGCCCACTATACCCTCCACCAAAAACTTTCACATCTATATCAAATTGATTCAATTTTTCCACTATCTCAATAGGGTATAATATTTTTTTATGAAGATATTCTGGAAAATATTGATCCAATTTTTTAGAATTCACAGTAACTAATCCATTTCCTATTTTTAAATAGATACGTGCAAGAGACCTTTTTCTTCTTCCTATAGTATGTATCATAATTTTTCAAATTTCAATAAAATGGGTTTTTGAGCTTTATGTTTGTGTTCAGATTTTGGATATACATGTAAATTTTTAAATATTAATCGTCCTAAACGATTTTTAGGCAACATTCCTTTTACTGATTTATATATTATATTTCTAGAATCTTTATCGAATAAATTTTGAATAGAAATCGTCTTTCTTCCACCTGGATAACCAGTATGATAAATATATTTCTTATTATTCCATTTCTTTCCGGTCAGTTTTATTTTATTTGAATTGATAACAATAACATGATCTCCACAATTAACATGTGTAGAAAAAAAAGGTTTATGTTTTCCCATTATAATGTGTACAATTTTTGTAGATAATCTTCCTAAAATTTGATTCTTTGCGTCTATTATAATCCAAGACTTGATAACCGCATTTTCCTTAATCGAAGCAGTTTTTAAACTCAATAAATCCATATTTTTATTTTATTTTATCAATATAAGAAATTTTAATGAATGACTTTTTGTCATAAAAAACTTTTTTCACAAAAGCTTTTTATTGTCATATTTCCTCTTCTCTTATTTATAAAGGTTTTATTTTCATTATGGCATAATGATTGGAGTGCTTATTGAATGAAATTAATATATGAAAAAACGTAATAAAAATGAGTAAAATTATAGGTATAGATTTAGGAACAACAAATTCTTGTGTAGCAGTTATGGAAATTAATGACCCTGTTGTAATCCCTAATTCAGAAGGAAAAAGAACAACTCCATCTATAGTAGCTTTTGTAGAAGGAGGAGAGAGAAAAATAGGAGACCCTGCTAAAAGACAAGCGGTTACTAATCCACAAAAAACCATTTTTTCAATAAAAAGGTTTATGGGAAGAATGTATTCAGAAGTTACTGAAGAATTGAAACATATTCCTTATAAAGTTATAAAAGGAGGAAACAACACACCTAGAGTTGGTATAGAAAAAAGATTATATGCTCCTCAAGAAATATCAGCAATGATTTTACAAAAAATGAAAAAAACGGCTGAAGATTATCTGGGAAAAGAAGTTAGTAGAGCTGTGATTACTGTCCCGGCTTATTTTAATGATGCACAAAGACAAGCTACTAAAGAAGCTGGAGAAATAGCAGGATTAAAAGTGGAAAGAATTATAAATGAACCGACAGCAGCTGCTTTAGCTTATGGATTAGATAAAAGTAACCAAAATAAAAAAATTGTAGTTTATGATTTAGGAGGAGGGACTTTTGATGTTTCTATCCTAGAATTAGGAGATGGAGTTTTTGAAGTTTTATCTACTAATGGCGACACTCATTTAGGGGGAGATGATTTTGATCAAGTTATCATTAATCATTTAGCAGATAAGTTTAAATCTAAAGAAGGATTAGATTTGAGAAAAGATCCTATGGCTTTACAACGTTTAAAGGAAGCGTCTGAAAAAGCTAAAATAGAGCTATCTTCTTCAAATCAAACAGAAATAAATCTTCCTTATATTACAGCTACGGAATCAGGACCTAAACATTTGGTTTTAACCTTAACTCGTTCCAAATTTGAACAATTATCAGAAAAGTTAATACAACGTTCTATTAATCCTTGTTCTAAAGCATTAAAAGATGCAAATTTAATAACTCAAAATATAGACGAAATAATTTTAGTAGGTGGATCCACACGTATTCCGAAAGTACAAGAAGAAGTTGAAAAATTTTTTGGTAAAAAACCGTCTAAAGGGGTGAACCCAGATGAAGTTGTCGCTATTGGAGCAGCTATACAAGGAGGAGTATTGACAGGGGATGTACAAAATGTATTATTATTAGATGTAACTCCTTTATCTTTAGGAATTGAAACTTTAGGAGGGGTTTTCACTAAACTTATTGAGTCTAATACAACAATTCCCACTAAAAAATCAGAAGTTTTTTCTACAGCGTCTGATAATCAATCAGCAGTAACTATACGTGTAGGACAAGGTGAAAGACCTATGTTCAATGATAATAAAGAAATAGGAAGATTTGATTTAGTAGATATCCCTCCTGCACCTAGAGGAATTCCTCAAATTGAGGTAACTTTTGATATAGATGCTAATGGAATCCTTAATGTTTCTGCAAAAGATAAAGGAACAGGAAAAGAACAATCTATACGTATTGAAACCTCTTCAGGATTAAATCAAGAAGAAATAGAAAAAATGAAAAAAGAAGCAAAAGAAAATGCTCAAAAAGATGAAAAAGTAAAAAAAGAAATAGAAAAATTAAATGCTGCAGACAATCAGATTTTCCAATCTGAAAAACAATTGAAAGATTATGGGAATAAATTATCTGATAATAATAAAAAAATAAGAACATTCTTTAAAAAATTAAAAGAAGCACATTCTAAAAAAGATTTTTCTTCCATTGATAATTATATGAAAAAACTAAATGAAGCTTGGACTAATGCCTCTAAAGAAATTTATAATACAGAAAATATAAATCAAAATAATAATCAATCAACTAAAAAAGAAAACGAAAAAAAAGCAGCAAAGGAAATGAAAACGTACAAGATGTAGATTATGAAGAAGTAAAATAAAAATTGTAAAATAAAGGGAGTTGATTATCATGGAATAATGGAAATTTTAGTTCCTCCTCCAATGACTTTTTCTCCCTTTTTCACTAATACTATAGAATTTAATGGTAAAAAAACATCAACTCTAGATCCAAATTTTATAAACCCCAATTCATCTCCTTTTTTCACTAAGGAATTTTTTTTTGCATAAAGAATAATGCGTCTAGCCAAAAAACCAGCTATTTGTCGAAATAATATTTTATTTCCTCTAGGGGTTTTTATAACCGTTGTTGTATGTTCATTATATAACGAGGATTTAGGAAACCAAGCTATGATATATTTACCAGGATGATATTTTACATAAATAATTCTTCCAGAAACAGGAAATCTGTTAACATGTACATTAAAAGGAGACATAAAAATAGAAATACATACGCAATTTTTTTTAAAAAATTCATTCTCAATAACTTGTTTAATATCCATAATTTTTCCATCAGCAGGTGAAATGATTATTTCCTTATCATAATTTTTTTTATGAATTTTATCAAAATTTCTTTTTGGATTTCTAAAAAAGAAAATTAAAAAAAGATAAAATGAAATTAAAAAAATTGATAAAAAAACATAAATTAATCTAGATAATAAAAAGAAAAAAAAAGTTAGTAATAATATTATTATTACTAATGTATATATTAAAAATGAAAACCCTTCTTTATGAATCACGATTACAAAACTTTTAATAAACAAACCATAAAAGTTTTATCAAAATATAAAACTTTTACTTTATTTAAAAAATATTATAAACAATACTAGTTACTACAGCAGCTATAATAGGAATCACAAAAATAAAACTATCTAATCTATCCAAAAATCCACCATGTCCAGGAAACCAAACCCCAGAATTTTTTACGTTGCAAGATCTTTTAATAGTAGATTCTACAAGATCCCCAATAGTAGAAAAAATAGGAACAGTAACAGATAAAATAAACCAATATTTTTTCTCCCATATTTTATATAAAAAAAATCCTAATATTATACAAAAAAATAAACCTCCAATCACTCCTTCTATTGATTTCTTAGGAGAAATAGATATAGCTATTTTTCTTTTTCCCCATTTTCTTCCTATTAAATAGGATAAAGAATCATTTGTCCATATTAAAATAAATATACCTAAAATTAATTGTTTTCCATGATGAATAATAGAATATATATAAGATGCTAAATAAAATGGCATAATAATATATATGAGACCAAAAATTAGATGACTAACTTGTACAATTTTTTCTTTATGAGAACATTTATTATAAAATAATTGAATCATAAGAAAAATGATGGAATAGGGAATAAAAAAAATTATATATGGTTTTAATCCTTTTTGTTTATCTATAAAAATGTCTATAAGAATAGGAAATAAAAAAAATAAAAAAGTAACTTTCACTAAAGTTATGTTAGTTTTTAATATTAATAAAAATTCAAATAGGCAAAAAAAAGATAATATCATCATTACTATTCTGAAAATTTTTTCACCTTTTTCAATAGAAAAAATAATTGAAACAACATAAATTAAACCGGTTAAAAACCTTATTATAAAGTCTATGTTTTTTTTTTATTCATCATATTTTTAATAAATCTTTTCAAGAAGAAGAGATATTACTAACAGAACTTAACATATCACCAATTTCATCTGGATAAGGTCTTTCTCCAAATATTTTTTTTAAATCTTCTCTAAAAATAACTTCTTTCTCCAATAATTCATTTGCCAACATAGATAGTTTTTTTTCATTATTTTTCAATATATTTTTAGCTCTTTGATATTGTTCTGTTATAATTTTAGATATTTCTTCATCTATAATTTGAGCCGTTTTTTCACTATAGGGTTTAGAAAAATAAAATTCACTTTGCCCCGTAGAATCATAATAAGAGACATTTCCTATTCTTTCGTTTAATCCAAAAATAGCGACCATAGATTGAGCTTGTTTTGTGACTCTTTCTAAATCGTTTAAAGCTCCAGTAGAAATACTACTAAATATAATTTCTTCTGCAGATCTTCCTGCTAATAATGCGCATATTTCATCTTTCATTTGTTCTGGAGTTGTTAACTGTCTTTCCTCTGGTAAATACCATGCTGACCCTAAAGATCTACCTCTTGGAACTATGGTGACTTTAACTAAAGGGGCTGCATGTTCCAATAACCAACTTATTGTAGCATGTCCTGCTTCATGATAAGCAATTCGTTTTTTTTCATTTGGTTTTATGATTTTATTCTTTTTTTCCAAACCTCCAATAATACGATCTATTGCATCAATAAAATCTTGATTTTCTATTTTAGATCTATCTTTTCGCGCTGCAATAAGAGCTGATTCATTACAAACATTAGCAATATCTGCGCCACTAAATCCGGGAGTTTGTCTTGCTAAGAAATCTATGTCGACGTCTTCAGATAATACTAATCTTTTGAGATGTACATAAAATATCTCTTTTCTTTCATTTAATTCAGGCGGATCTACTAATATAGTACGATCAAAACGTCCAGGACGAAGTAAAGCTTTATCTAAAATATCAGATCTATTGGTGGCAGCTAATACAATCACATTGGTGTGTGTCCCAAATCCATCCATTTCTGTTAAAAGTTGATTCAAAGTGTTTTCTCTTTCATCATTTGATCCAGCTATACTGCTTTTTCCACGAGCTCTTCCTATAGCATCTATTTCATCAATGAATATTATACATGGAGATTTTTCCTTAGCTTTTTCAAATAAATCTCTGACTCTAGAAGCCCCCACCCCTACAAACATTTCAACAAAATCTGATCCTGATAAAGAAAAAAAAGGAACTTTTGCTTCTCCTGCCACAGCTTTTGCTAATAAAGTCTTTCCTGTTCCAGGAGGACCTATTAACAGAGCTCCTTTAGGTATTTTTCCTCCCAATTTCGTATATTTTTGAGGACTTTTTAAAAATTCTACTATTTCTTGAACCTCTTCTTTAGCACCTTCTAAACCAGCAACATCTTTAAACGTTATTTTTACATTATCATTTTCATCAAACAACTTAGCTTTGGATTTTCCTATATTGAATATTTGACCTCCAGGACCTCCACTCGTAGATCCTATTCTTCTAAATAAAAAAATCCAAAAAATAATTAATAATATAAAAAATATACCATAATCAAATAAAAATTTAGTAATGGTATATTCTTGTTGATTTTTAAAATCAATAATAGTATTTAAATTATATTTTTTTTTATATTCTTCAAATTTTTTTTGAAAAAATTGCAAATCTCCTATTTCAAATTCATATTGTAATGGTTGTGTAATAAATCTTTTTTCATTTTTAATAATATTACGAGCAGGATTATTAAATGATAAAAATTCTTTTTTTAAATAAACATATACTATTTCTCTATGTTTTACTATAATTTTTTGTACTTCTCCTTTCGATAATATGTCAAAAAAAGTATCCTGATCAATTTTTCTAGGATTAGAAAAAGAAGATTTAAAAAAAAATATCCCTAAAAATATAGCAAATATGATTACATATACCCAAAAAAAGTTATTTTTACTTTTTATTTTTTTATTGATCATATAAGTTTCTTCATTACTTAATATTTAATTTTAAATAAAAAATATTAATTATATTTTTTTATGAATTGAATTGTGGTTCCATAGATTTTCTATATCATAATAGAATCTAATCTGTTTTTGAAAAATATGAACAACAATAGAAATATAATCAACCAGAATCCATTCTTTATTTTTTAATCCCTCTACATGCCAAGGTTTTTTTTGTAATTTTTCGACTGTTATTTTTTCTATAGATTGGGATATAGCATATACTTGATTATGAGAGTCCCCATTACAAATCACAAAATAATCACAAATAAAATTTGTATTCTTTTTTAAATTTATAACAGATATATCTTTTCCTTTAACCATTTGAATCCCTTCTATAATCTTATCTAATAACAAAACAAAAATTGTTTTTAATTTTTATTAAATTTATTTCAAAAAAACAAAAATAAGGTTTTCGCTTTAAAGAAGTTAAATTTTACAATATAAAAAACATTTTGAAAAAATTTTTTTGGCCTATAAATCTAATTACATTAAAAAAAATTGATTCGACAAATCAATATGCTAGAAAATATATTTTAAAAAAACAGAATTGGATAATTATTTGGACAATGAATCAAACCCAAGGAATAGGAATGAGGAAAAATTTATGGCATACAGAAAAAGAAAAAATTACTTTTAGCATTGTTTTTAAACCTATTCAAACTTTATATGTAAAAAAAATATACGTTATGAATATTGTTATAAGTAATGCTATACATAAAACCCTGTCTGAATGTTATAATCAAAAAAATAAAGAAAAAATTTGGATTAAATGGCCTAATGATATTATTATAAATAATCAAAAAGTATGTGGGATTTTAATAGAGAGTTGTATTTTTTCACAAAAAATTCATACTATTATTATTGGTGTAGGTTTAAATGTGAATCAAAAAAAATTCCAAAAAGAATGGAATGCTTCTTCTCTAAAAGAAATATTTCATCTAAATTTTGATTTAGATTATCTTTTTTATAAAATTATATATTTTTTTCAAAAAGAATATCTTTTTTTTACAATTTATGGAGAAAAATTTATACGAAAATATTATATAGATTATTTATACTTAAAAAATCAAGTTTCTATTTTTTATATTTATAAAACAAACAGTTATATTTCGGGGGTTATACGGTCTATAACAGATCAAGGATTTTTAGTTATTGAATACAATAAAAAATTCTATTTTTTTATGGAAAAAGAAATAGAATTTTTTATTTCGTAGTGTTTTTTTTATATTTTTTATTTTCTATTTCTTTTTTCATTTCTTTCCAAAAATTACGTTTTACAATTTTTTTTTCTTGGATTTTTACAAAAATTTTTTTTTCATCCAACATAAATTCTTTAATAAAAAAGAAAAACCCAATATTAATTATATTAGATATAAAATAATATAAAGATAAAGCAGAAGCATAACTGTTTATAAAAAACAACATTACAATAGGCATTAAATATAATAGAAAATTCATATCAGGAATAGAAGAGTCGTTCTCATTTATAGGAATGTCAATATCTTTTTTTCCGTTATTACTTAATTTAGTATAAACTAATAACGCAAAAGAATATAATAAAGTCAATAAACTTACGTGATTTCCATAAAAAGGAATAAAAAAGGGTAATTTTAATATTGAATCATATGAAGTAAGATCTTCCACCCATAAAAAAGATTTTCCTCTCAAATTAATTATAGTAGGAAAAAATTTAAATAAAGAATAAAAAATGGGGATTTGAAACAATGTAGAAATACATCCAGACATTGGGTTAATTCCTACATTTTTATATAATTCCATCATAGCTCTTTGTTTTTTGAAAACATCTCCTTTATATTTTTGACTTAATTTTTCTATTTCTGGACGAATTAATTTCATTATAGCACTTAATTTATATTGTTTATAAGTTATTGGATACAATATAAGTTTTACAACTACAGTCATAAAAATGATAATAATCCCATAATTTAAATTTGTTTTTTCCAAAAATTGAAAAATTATTAAAAAAAAATATTTATTAATCCATTTAAGAAATCCCCATCCAAATGGAATAATATTTTCAAATCCATTTTTATATTTTTTCAACAAATTCAAGTCCAAAGGCCCAAAATAAAAACGAAAAGAAAGATGAAATTCTTCATCTTTTTCCGTATTTATAAACGTTTTCAATTGAATTTTTTTTAAAAAAGATCCTGAAGAAAAATTTTCAGATTTAATAAAAACATTTTTTAATATTTTTTCTGGAATAAATATAAAAGAAAAAAATTGTTGCTTATGAGCTATCCAATTTACTCCGTATATATTTTTATATTCTGTTTTTTTTTCAGATAAATATTTCACAGAAGAAGTGGAATTATTTAAATCATTATGAGAAACAGAATAATATACTTGAGTATAAGAATTTTCCCAATCTCTATCCTTTTCGAGGGATAGGATTCGATGTTCTAAACTTAAATAAGATCCATGTTTTAAAGAAGAAAAATTTCTAGTTCTAATAGAAAAGTTAATATCATACTGATTTTTTTCTCCTATTGTATATATATAGTCTAAAAATCCTTTTCCATTCCCATAAGGATTTTTAGCTCTCATGACAAGAGTTGTGATTCCCGATATTTTATTTTTTTCTAATAAAAAAGGCTGAAAATATAAAGTCCCTGTATCAATATTTAATCCTTTTTTATTCATAAAAAATAATTTATATAGAAAATTATAATTTTTTATTAAATAAAGATTTTTAGCATGATATGATAATGAAGAATCATATGCCTTATATTTTTTTAAAAAAACCTCATTAATATTTCCTCCTAAACTAGATATTTTAAGTCTTAAAACATTATTCTCTAATAAAAAAAAACGATTTTTTTTTCTTTTTTCTATGTAAAAAATTTCTTTCTTTGTGAAAAATTCTTGATTTTTTTTATGACTGCTTAAATTTAATTTTTTATCATTATCATTGATTACATTGTTATTTATATAAGTAAAAATCATTAAAACAAACAATATAAGAATGAATCCTATTATATGACTATAATCTAAATTTTTATCTCTCATATATAAGAAGAATTCTTAAAAGATATAGATACTTGTATAAAATTAATGAATAAAGGATGTGGATTTGTTACTGTACTTTTATATTCCGGATGATATTGAACCCCTAAGAAAAAAATATGATTTTCCAATTCCAAAGCTTCGACTAAACCTGTTTCTGGATTTATTCCAACCGCCTTCATTCCAGCATTAGAAAAACACTCCAAATAATTATTGTTAAATTCATATCTATGACGATGTCTTTCAAAAATTTCTTTTTTTCCTCCATAAATAGAAAATATTTTAGATCCTTTTACAAGAGAACATTTCCAATTTCCTAATCGCATTGTTCCTCCTATATAAGTTAATTTTTTTTGTTTCTCCATTAAATTTATTACTGGGTGAGATGTATTCGGGTTTGTTTCATAACTTTCTGCTTTTTTTAAACCTAATACATTTCTTGCGAATTCTATTACAGCGATTTGCATACCCAAACATATTCCTAAAAATGGAATTTTATTTTCTCTAGCATATTTTGCTGCAAGGATTTTTCCTTCTATTCCCCTATTTCCAAATCCTGGAGCGACCAAAATACCTGAAATTCCTTTGAAATATTTTTTTACATTCTTTTCTTTTATCATTTCTGAATAAATCCATTTTATATCAACATAAGTTTTGTTTTCTGTTCCCGCATGAATTAAAGCTTCTGTTATAGATTTGTAAGAATCATGCAAAGAAACATATTTTCCAACTAATGCTATTTTTGTTTCATATTTTGGATTTTTATATTTTTTAATAAAAATTTTCCATTTTTTTAAATTTGGAATAGGAACACTAGATAAATTCAAATGATTTAATACGGCTTCATCAAAACATTGTAAATGTAATAAACAAGGAATTTCATATATAATTTTAGTATCTATTGACTCCACAACGTGTTTTGGTTTTACATTACAAAATAATGCTAATTTTTTTCTAATATTATCAGATATATGTTTTTCTGTTCTACAGACTATAATATCTGCTTGTATCCCATTTTCCATTAAATTTCGAACAGAATGTTGTGTTGGTTTTGTTTTAATTTCTCCAGTCACTGTAATATGTGGAAGTAATGTCAAATGAATAACCAATCCATTAAATTTTCCCAATTCCCATTTTAATTGACGGACCGACTCAACATAAGGCAAACTTTCTATATCTCCTACAGTTCCCCCTATTTCTGTAATAACAATATCATAATTTTTAGATTCTCCCAGAATTTTTATCCGTCTTTTGATCTCATTAGTAATATGAGGTATTACTTGTACTGTTTCTCCTAAATAGATCCCTTTTCTTTCATTATCTATTACTGTTTTATATATTAATCCTGATGTGACGTTATTTTCTTTACTTGTAGGTTGATTTAAAAATCGTTCATAATGTCCCAAATCTAAATCTGTTTCAGCCCCATCTTGAGTGACAAAACATTCTCCATGTTCATAAGGATTTAAAGTACCTGGATCTATATTAAAATAAGGATCCAATTTTAATATTGAAACTTTATACCCTCTAGCTTTTAATAACATCCCTAATGAAGCCGAAACTATTCCTTTTCCCAAAGAAGAGGTAACACCTCCTGTAACAAAAATGTATTTTGTTTCCATAATCACAATAATTTATATTTAACAAAACAGGTAAAATTATTGCTTAAAAAACGAGAATTTATGATTTTTTTTTTATATTTACCAAAATTGGAGCAAGTCCTACACAATCAGCTCCCTATAAATCCTCCAGGGTGGGAACACAGCAAAGGTAAATAGGTTGTAGCGATGTGATGTAGTTTAGCTTGCTCCTTTTTAAATAACATTAACATTATTTATTCATAAAAAAAAGTATGGAGAATTTGTTAAAATGTAATTTTTGTGGAAAAAACAAAAACGATATTACTTTTCTTATATCTGGAATCAATGGACATATTTGTAATTTTTGTATAGAAAGAACTTATTCCATTATTCATAATAAATTTTTTATTAAAAATAATCACGAAAACAAAAATAAATTTACAAAAGAAAAAATAAAAAAACCTAAAGAGATAAAATCTTTTTTAGATAAATATATTGTAGGACAAAATGAAGCTAAAAAAATCCTGTCTGTAGCTGTTTATAATCATTATAAACGTATTCAAAAACAATGGAATAATAATAAAGATTTTACAGATATAGAAATAGAAAAATCCAATGTTTTGTTAATTGGAAAGACAGGGACAGGGAAAACTCTGCTAGCAAAAAGTATATCAAAACTTTTAAAAATTCCCTTTGCTATAGCTGACGCAACTACTTTAACAGAGGCTGGATATGTAGGAGAAGATGTAGAATCTATTTTAACTAAACTATTACAATCTGTTAATTATGATATAGATTCTGCTGAAAAAGGAATTATTTTTTTGGATGAAATAGATAAAATTTCTAGAAAAAGTAATAATCCTTCTATTACTAGAGATGTATCTGGTGAAGGAGTCCAACAAGCATTGCTAAAAATATTGGAAGGATCTGTAGTCAATGTTCCCCCACAAGGGGGGAGAAAACATCCAGATCAAAAAATGATACAAATGAATACTGAAAATATATTATTTATAGCTGGAGGGACATTTGATGGGATAGAAAAAATTATTTCTGATAGAATAGAAGATATGTCTATAGGTTTTATGACTCAAGAAAAAAAAAGAAAGAAAAGTGAAAAAAATTATATAAAAAATATTCTATCTGAAGATTTAAAAAAATTTGGGTTTATTCCAGAAATGATAGGAAGATTTCCTATAATTACTTATTTAAATCCACTAAATAAAAATATGTTGAAAAAAATACTAATAGAACCAAAAAATGCTTTAATCAAACAATATCAAAAATTGTTTGATATAGACCATATTTCTTTGAACATTACAGATGAAGCACTAAATATTATAGTGGATAAAACATTTCAGTTAGGTTTAGGGGCTAGAGGATTACGAATATTTTGCGAAAAAATATTTGTAGATTACATGTTTGATATAGAAAATATTCAATCTACATTGAATATAGATCAAGATGTTGTAAAACAAAAGCTTTCTTATTAATTCAAAATTTTTCTTTCATTCTGAATTAATTTCCATAATTTTTTTATTAATTCTGATAATCCTTCTTTTGTAAAAGAAGAAATAAAAACAACATTTTCTTCTAATTTTTTTAAAAAAAATTCTTTTATTTTCTTTTTTTTATCATTATCGATTAAATCAGATTTAGATATCGCCAATAAACGTTTTTTCTTTAAAAGATTTGAATTAAATTTTTTCAATTCATTTAATAATATGAAATATTCTTTTTTTTTATTTTTTGTATCTGAAGATATTAAAAACAACAAAACAGAATTTCGTTCTATATGTCTTAAAAAATAATGTCCTAAACCTTTACCTTCAGATGCTTTTTCTATAATTCCAGGAATATCAGCTACTAAAAAAGAATTAAAATTAACTTTTACCACTCCTATATGTGGGGTTTTAGTTGTAAAAGCAAAATTTCCTATTTTAGGTTTTGCTTTTGTGATCACAGAAAGTAAGGTCGATTTTCCAGTATTGGGAAAACCTATAAATCCTACATCGGCTAAAATTTTTAGTTCTAAAAAAATCCAATTTCCTTTTGTTTTAATTCCCGGTTGTGCATAATGAGGAGATTGATAAACAGAATTTTTAAAAAAAGAATTTCCTTTTCCTCCTATGCCTCCTTTAAACAAAATTTTTTTTTGATAATTTTGGGTTATTTCCATTATTATATTTTCTTTTTCATCTTTTACTATAGTTCCTATAGGAACCTCTATTAATAAATCTTTTCCATTTGCTCCGGTTATATTATTTCCTTTTCCTGGAAATCCAGATTTAGCAATCCAATGTTTATGATATCTTAAATGTAAAAAGGTATGAATATGAGAATTTCCTTGAATAATAATATCTCCTCCTTTTCCTCCTGTTCCTCCATCTGGCCCCCCCCCTATGTACATATCTGTTTCTATGAAAATGAACACAACCAGCTCCTCCATTTCCACTTTTACAATAAATTTTTATAAAATCAACAAAACAATTTTTCATAAAAAATTAATATAATAAACTCATAATTTTTTTTTCCATAAAAATAGAAATTTTTTCTATAGATAAAGAAGCGTTTAATTTTACTATATTATTTTTACATTTATGATTCTTCCATATCAAAGAAGTCTCTTGATCATATTCTTTTATTCTCCTTTGAACTGTAATAATATCCGTATCATCATTACGATTACTTGTTTTCCCTCTTTTTAATAATCTATTTATTATCATATTTTTGGGAATAAAAAAATAAAAAATTATATTAATTTTTCCTAAACAAAATTTTTTTAATACTTTCTCTAAAGAAAAAATCTGATTTTGAGTTCTAGGATATCCATCATAGATAATTCCTTTAGATTTTAAATATTTTTGAATTTCTGTGTTTAACATATTTGTAGTTATTCTATCAGGAACTAACACCCCTTTATTAATATAATAACTCGCTAATTTCCCTAGATTAGTTTTTCTTTTTATATGATCTCTGAATATCATTCCAGTAGATAAATGTATGAAACCAAATTTATTTGATATGATTTTAGCTTGAGTTCCTTTTCCACAACCTGGTGGGCCAAACAATATAATATGTATCATAAAACAATAAAAATTATGAATTTCATGTAAAGAAGACATAATACATATATGAATTTTTATACGTACTCATTGAGTACAAAATAAAAACAATATATGTGTGTGGGAATATAGAAGAAGAGTGTTTTTTAATTGATTAACTTATAAATGAATTGCTTTTCCATAAGCATTAGCTATAGATTCTATAATAGATTCACTTAATGAAGGATGAGGATGGATACTCCCCAAAATTTCATAGCTAGTTGTTTCTAATTTTCTAGCTACTACCACTTCTGAAATTAAATCTGTCACATGATTTCCTATCATATGGCATCCTAACCATTCATCATATTTATCATCAAAAATTACTTTTACAAAACCATCAGTATTTTCATCAGAAATAGACCTGCCTAGAGCCGTAAAAGGAAATTTACCTATTTTTACTTTAAATCCTTTTTCTTTAGACTCTTTTTCTGTATAACCGACTGAAGCCATTTCAGGAAGTGAATAAACACATTTTGGAACATTATTGTAATTTATTTTCTGACAATTTAAACCTTTTATATTTTCAATACAATTTATTGCTTCGTGCGATGCGACATGAGCTAAAGAAGGGGTATTAATTACGTCTCCTATAGCATAATATCCATCTATATTTGTACGATAATTTTCATCTACGACTATAAATCCTCTTTCTGTTTGAATTCCTATTTCTTTCAGACCAATATATTTAATATTAGGAACCACTCCTATAGCGGATAGAATAATATCAGTTTTTAATACAATATTTTCCAACGGGGTTTTAACATCAACAATAACTTCATAAGTTTCATTATTATAAGTAATTTTATTTATACAGGAAGACACATAGTTTTGAATTCCTATTTTATCAAAAGAATGTTTCAAATAATCAGATATATCATCATCCCCATTGGGATACAATTTAGAAGAGATTTCTATGACAGTAACTTTTGTCCCCATAGAATGATAAAAATATGCAAATTCTAATCCTATAGAACCAGAACCTATAATTATCATTTTTTTTGGTAATGAAGATAAGGACAATGCTTCTTTATATGTTATAATTTTTTTTCTGTCATATTGAAATTTTGTATCAATTTTAGGAATTGCGCCAGTAGCAATAACAATATTTGAGGCGGAATATTCTCCTATGCTTTTTTCATTTTTAAAAATTTCTATTTTCTTACTTTTTTTGAGTTGTGCATTTCCAAAAATAACATGAACTCCATTTTTTTTCATTAAAAATGAAACTCCTTTTTTTATTTTATCAACGATTATTCTGCTTTTAGAAAGAATTTTAGGATAATTTACTTGAATATTTTTATTTTTTATACCAAATAATTCTCCATTTTTCTTTATAGATTGTAGAATTTTTGCGCTATTTAAAAGCGATTTAGTAGGAATACAGCCCCAATTTAAACAAATTCCTCCAATTGATTCTTTTTCCACAATAGCTGTTTTCATTCCAAGTTGTGCTGCCCGTATAGAAGCTACATAGCCTCCAGGTCCACTTCCTAAAATAATAACATCGAAATGCTGCATATATCATAATATAAATAAAACATCTAAATTTACAGTTTTTTCTGTTTAATAAGTTATGAAAAAGAAAACAATAAACTATTTATGAAAATATTATAAATTTGTTCATATTGATATATAACATATAATTATGAAGTTTTTTATAGATACAGCTAATTTAAAAGAAATTGATGAAGCAAGATCATTAGGAATGTTAGATGGAATTACCACAAATCCATCTTTGATATCAAAAGAATCTCTTTTTAGTCATAAAGAAATTTATGAACATTATATATCTATATGTAAACGTTTGAAAAATGATGAAAATATGAGTGCAGAAGTTATCAGTAGTAACTATACTGATATGATTCAAGAAGGGGAAAAACTGGCTTTATTACACCCCAAAATTGTGGTAAAAATACCTATCACAAAAAATGGAATTAAGACTATTAAATATCTTTCCCAGAAAAAAATTAAAACTAATTCTACTCTTATTTTTTCTACAGGACAATCTATTTTAGCAGCAAAAGCTGGAGCCACTTATGTTTCTCCATTCGTAGGTAGATTAGATGACGTATCTTATAACGGTTTGAATTTAATACAAGAAATCAAAAGTATATATGACAATTATTCCTTTGAAACCAAAATATTAGCAGCTTCTATACGTCATCCTTTACATATCGTAGAATGTTTTAAAATTGGAGTATATGCCATAACTTCTCCTCTGAATGTTATTTATTCTTTGTTGAATCATCCATTAACTAACATAGGATTAGATAAATTTATAAAAGATTTCCATAGAAAAATAAATAAATGATTAAATTTTTATTTTCCCATTCATCAAATATTGAATAGAAATAGATGTAGATTTTGGTAGTTTTTCATATAATCTTGATAACTCAATTTGTTCTTTATTTTCAAAAATTTCTTCTAAATTATTTTTATTCATATTCATAGGATTAAATTCCTCCAATTTAGCATATAAATCTTCTTTAATTTTATTAAAGATTTTCTGACTTATTTTTTCTAAAATGCATATAGTTTCATATATATTCTTTCCTGATTTTTTTTCCAGTTGAATACAATCTACAGTTTCTGTATTTATTGGAGCATCAATATCTCTTAAAAAATTCATACAAGTTACAATCGTTATAATTTTTTATATAAAATTCCTAATTTTTTTACATTAGAAGAATATGGAAAATTTTTTATGTACTCATCGTATGATTTTAGAAAATTTTTTCTATTACTGAGTTTATGTTGACATATACAAATTTTATACATAGCATCTTCTTTTAAATAGCTTTTTGGAAAATTTTTAATAAAATCTTGAAAGTAAATCAAAGAAGACTGATATTTACGTATCAAAAAATAATAATTAGCAATGTTATAATCCTTTTTTTCGATTTTATTTAATAACTTATAAAGTAAATTATAAACTTCTTTTACTTTTGAACTATCAGGATATTCCTTGATAAACTGATTAAATGTTTCAATTGCTATCTTAGTTTTTGTTTGATCCAAATCGAAATTTGGAGACAAAAGAGAATAACGTTTTCCTTTTTCAAACAAAATTTTATCTTTCGATAAAACTAATTTTTTTTCAAAAAAACCTGTATGTATAGAACATCCTTTATGAAGGATGGCAATTGATAATACTGATACAAAAAAAATAATTCTATTCAAAATTTTTATGAAAATTTTTCATGTCTTTATCAAATAAATATAACCCCCCTTTATCTTCTTTTATTAACTCTATTTTATCTAAAATCATTTTAATTAAACTTTCTTCTTCAATTTGCTCTTTAACATACCATTGCAGAAAATTATATGTAAAATAATCTTTTTCTTGCAAAGAAGTTTCTACCAAAAGATTTATTTCTTTAGAAATTGTTTTTTCATGTTCAAATAATTTCATAAATAATTCTTTTAAGGATAAATATGTAATATTTTTAATCAACATACTGTCAGTACTCAAAATAGCATTTCCTCCTCTTTTATTGATATATCTAATCAATTTCAACATATGAATTCTTTCTTCATTTGAATGATCATATAAAAATTCACATACTCCTTCATAACCTTTCCTCTCAACCCAAGATGCCATAGACAAATATAATTGAGAAGATTCTGATTCTCTATTCAACTGTTTTGTTAATTCTTTTTGTATTTTTTCACTAAACATATCATATACTTTTTATTTTTTTAATAAAAGTAACATCTTTTTTCTTAAAGATGGAGTGCCCACTAATAATGGTAATCTCACATATGAATTGCATATTCCTATTATATCTAAAAAAGTTTTAATTCCTGTAGGATTTCCTTCTTCATAAATAAGATCTATTATTTCAATAATATTATAAAAAATGGAAAAAGCTTTTTTTACATTGTTGTCCCTTGCTAGAGACACCATATTAGAAATTTCATCAGGAAATCCTTGAGCAATCACAGAAATTACCCCTTCTCCTCCTCCTAATATAACAGGCAAAGTTATAAAATCATCTCCTGAAATGACACTAAAATTTTGGGGTTTATTCTCTAAAATTTTATAAGATTGTAAAACATTTCCAGAAGCTTCCTTTATACCTATTATATTTTTAAAATCATAGGCTAAACGTAAAACAGTATCCGGCATAATATTAGAACCTGTTCTTTTAGGAACATTATAAAGAATAATATCTGCTTCTGTCTGATTTACAATTGATTTAAAATGTTGATATATCCCTTCCTGAGAAGGATTATTATAATAAGGAGAAACTGAAAGAATAGCATAAAAATCCGATAAATTTTTTATGCTATTTATTTCTTTTATAACATTTTCTGTATTATTTCCTCCTAATCCCAATATTAAAGGAAGTTGTTTATAATTGGCCCTTTGAATGCATTTTACAATATCCCATTTTTCTTCCTTTCTTAAAGTAGCTGTTTCCGCTGTAGTACCCAATGTGACTAAATAATCGACATTATTATTTACAACATATTTCACAAGCTTTTCAAGTCCATTAAAATCAATTTTTCCATCCTTTTTAAAAGGAGTAACTAACGCTACACCTGTCCCATATAATTTTTTCATAGAATATAATTTTTATTTCATGTTGATTTAATAATAATTTACAGATGTAAGCGTCCAACATATAAAGGAGAAATAAGAATTAATAATCTTTTTTTGCTCTTGGTCTAGCTGCAGATACAATAATATTTCGACCCATAAACTCTGTTCCATTTAATTTTTCTATAGCTTGTTTAGCATTTTCTTCACTAGACATTTCTATAAATCCAAATCCTTTACTTTTTTTATTTGATGTAGATTCATCAAAAATTATTTTGGCGTGAGTCACTTCTCCTACAGATTCGAAATAGTTTTTTAACTCTTGTTCTGTCATATCGTAAGATAAATTTCCTACGTATAATTTCGTGTTGTCCATATTGAAAATAAATTGTTTTAAAAGCAAATTTAGAGAAATATTTTTTCTAAAAAAGAAAAATATATTACTTAATATAATATAAAAGGAATTTTAAATAATGATTTATTTTATTATTATAAGAAAAAAATCTCAAATAAAATTTGGAAATTTTTTGTATTAATATTGAAAATTTTTTTTAATAACTATAATGAATAATTCTTCTATTGTATCATCCTTATTGGATAATGATTTTTATAAGTTTACAATGCAAAATGCTGTAATTAAATTATTTCCTTTAGCTAAAGCTAAATATGAATTTATAAATAGAGGACGGCATTCTTTTCCTAAAAATTTTGATAAAATTCTGGAAGAAAATTTAAATAAAATGGCTTATTTAAAACTTTCGGAAGAAGAAAGAATTTATTTAGAAAAAAATTGTCCTTATTTAGATTCTTCTTATCTAGATTTTTTAAAAAAATATCAATATAATCCAAAAGAGGTTAATATATTTCAAAAAGGAAAAAATATACAAATGTATATAGAAGGTTTATGGAGCAGTACTATCTTATGGGAAGTTCCTTTGATGGCTATTATATCTGAATTATATTATAGATTAACAGGAGCTGAAAAAATATCAGAAAAAAAAATAAAATATAACAAAAGAAAAATTAAAAAATATAAAAAATTAAAAGTTAGAATTGGAGAATATGGAACAAGAAGAAGATATTCTTATAAAGTCCATAAATTAGTGTTAAAAACATTAATAGAAGAAGGGCTTCCATTTTTCATGGGAAGTAGCAATGTTCATCTTTCTCATATTTTTTCAATAAAACCAATAGGAACACAAGGACATGAATGGATAATGTTTCATGCAGCAAAATATGGTTTAAACATCGCAGATCGCTTGGCTATGGAAAATTGGTTAAATATTTATAAAGGAAAATTAGGGATAGCTTTATCTGATACATATACTTCTCCAATTTTTTTTAAAAATTTTAATGAAAAACTTTCAAACCTTTTTAAAGGAGTGAGACATGATAGCGGAGATCCTATTTTTTTTGCTAAAGAAACTATTAAACATTACAAAAAATTTAAAATAAATCCTATAAGAAAAAAAATTATATTTTCAGATAATCTTGATCCATGTAAAGTTGCTTCTATTTCTTCTTTTTGTAAAAATAAAATAAATGCTTATTTTGGAATAGGAACTAATTTTACTAATGATGTCGGTCTTCCTTCCATGAATATGGTCATAAAAATGGTAAAAGCACTTCCGGAAGAAAAATGGATATCAGTCGTTAAACTTTCTAATGTTAAAGAAAAATCTACAGGAAAAAAAAATATGATTTTTTTAGCTAAAAAAATTCTTCATATATAAAAAATGAATTTTTATTTATTTATGTCATAATGACATTATGTATTTTTATTGAAAAAATATATATATGAAAAATAAAAATTTTTATATTGAAAATTATGGTTGTCAAATGAACATATCTGATAGTGATATTATTACTTCTATTTTGTTAAATAATGGTTTTTTTTTATCTAAAAATTTAGAGAAGTCCGACATAATATTATTAAACGCTTGTTCTATTCGGGAAAAAGCAGAATTCACTCTAAAAAAAAGACTGGAACAATTAAAATTTCTTAAAAAAAAGAAAAGAATTTGGATTGGAATCATAGGATGTTTTTCAAAAACAATTAAAAATTTTTTTATACACCAAAAAATAGTAGATTTTTTTGTTAAGCCAGATTCTTACAGAGAAATCCCTAATTTTATTTATTCTTCTATGGAGGGGAAACAATATTTTTCCACTGTTAAAAACAATGAAACTTATGCAGATATAAGTTTAATAAATTCAAACAAACAGAATCATAATAAAATAACTACCTTTTTAAGTATAACAAGAGGTTGTAACAATATGTGTACATTTTGTATTGTCCCTTTTACTAGAGGAAGAGAAAGAAGTCGTGATCCATATTCCATAATAAAGGAATGTAAACGTTTATATCAAAATGGTTATAAAGAAATAACACTTTTAGGACAAAATGTAGATTCTTATGTATGGGAAGAAAAAAATGAAGAAAATAAGCCTAAAAAACCTAAAAATATTGTAGAGTTTTCCAAACTTTTGGATCTTATAGCTCAAGAAGTTCCTTTTATGAGAATTAGATTTTCTACATCTAATCCTCATGATATGTCTAATGAAGTGTTAAAAGTAATTTCTAAACATGAAAATATTTGTAAACATATTCATTTACCTGTTCAGTCTGGAAGCAACAAAATATTAAAATTAATGAATAGAAAATATACACGGGAAAAATATCTTCTTTTAGTTAAACAAATCAAAGATATTATACCTGAATGCTCTATATCTCATGATATTATTAGTGGATTCTGTAATGAGAATGAAGAAGATCATCAAGATACCATAAATTTGATGAATGAAATCAAATATAATTATGGTTATATGTTTTCTTATTCTCCAAGACCTGGTACTTATGCTTACAGGAAATTAAAAGACAATGTTCCTGAACATATAAAGAAAAATAGACTCAGAGAGATTATTGATTTACAAAGAAATCATTCCTTTTATAGGATGCAAGAACATTTAGGTAAAATAGAAGAAGTTTTAATAGAAGGAGTATCAAAAAAAAATAATCAATATTGGTATGGAAGAAATACACAAAATTTAGTTGTAGTCTTTCCTAAAGAATCACTAAATATAGGAGATATATCATATGTAAAAATTATAGATACTACATCTGCAACTTTAATAGGAAAACCCTACAAATGATGTAAAAAAAATAAAACATGGAATCCGTTTTTATCCAAAAAATAAAACAAAAATTTGGAATCATTGGATATGATTATGCTCTACATAGAGCTATAGAAAAAGCGATCCAAGTAGCACCTACCGATATTTCAGTATTAGTTCTTGGTGAAAGTGGAGTCGGAAAAGAATTTATTCCAAAAATTATTCATCAATATTCTTGTAGAAAGCATCATGCTTATATTGCAGTAAATTGTGGGGCTATTCCAGAAGGGACTATTGATAGTGAACTTTTTGGACATGAAAAGGGTTCTTTTACTGGTGCTATAAGTATGCGAAAAGGTTATTTTGAAGGGGCAGATGGGGGGACTATATTTTTAGACGAAGTAGGAGAATTGCCTTTAACTACGCAAGTACGTCTTCTTAGGATATTGGAATCTGGAGAGTTTATAAAAGTAGGATCCTCTAAAATCCAAAAAACTAATATACGTGTGGTTGCTGCCACTAATTTAAATATGACAGAATCTATACAAAAAGGAAAATTTAGAGAAGATTTATATTATCGTCTAAATACAGTACAAATAAATGTTCCTCCTTTACGTTTTCGTAAAAAGGATATTAAATTTTTATTTAAAAAATTTTCCAATGATTTTGCAGAAAAATATAATATGCCTCCAGTGACATTGACTGAAGAATCTTTAAAATATTTGGAGAATTATTCTTGGCCTGGTAATATTAGACAATTAAAAAATCTTACAGAACAAATTTCTGTAGTAGAGACTGAACGTGTAATTTCTGTGGAAAAATTAAAAGAATATATTCCAGAAAATATTCCATCAATATCTTTTTCTAATCAGAATGTAATAGAATCATCTTTTCATGATAGAGAAAGAGATTTTCTTTATAAAATTTTATTTGATATGAAAAAAAATTTAAACGATTTAAAAAATATTATCTTTCAGTTTATTAAAAATGATTCTAATACTAGATTTATTGAAAAAAATCAACAACTTTTAGAAAAAGTTTTTGGAAAAATAATTCATAATAACAGAGATGATTCAATTTTTCAATTGGAAGATATATATAAATCTGAAGACGATTTAGATTATGAAGAAGTAGAAGAAGATTTATCTAAAAATGAACTATCTTCTTTTTCTTTAGAGAAAAAAGAGATAGAATTTATTCAAAAGGCTTTGAAAAAAAATAATGGGAAAAGAAGAAAAGCTGCAAAAGAATTAGGAATTTCAGAAAGAACATTATATAGAAAAATTAAACAATATGGGTTATAAAAAATTTTTGGTCATTTTGATTTTTATATTTTATATGACATTTAATAGTTGTTATTATTCATCTTTATTTTTTGATACTAAAAAAACAATAGAAATAGGAGATATTTCAGAGGTGGTAAATATACCTAGAAGATCCATTTCTTTTGATTTCAAAAAAAGTATTGAAAATTATATCATGAAACATAGTCCTGCTAATTTAGCATTAAAAAATGGAGATGTTATTTTGGAAGGTGTATTTTTAAATTATGCAATTATTCCAGTTGAAAATCAGCAGTTAAAAAAAATTAAAGTAACTGCAAAAATATCATACAAAGATATTTATGAACCGGAAAAAAATTGGGAAAAATCTTTTGTCGTATCTGAGATATTCAAAAATAATAAAAAAGATCTTTTTCCAAAAGAAGTTATTGATAAAATCATAGAGAAATTAACGATACAGGTGTATCAAAAAATATTTGATGATTTCCGTAATGATTGGTAAAATCATTTGATAAAATAAAAATAGTAAATGATATGGAAAATATATCTATAATTATATTTTGTTTTTTTATCATCATAATATGTCTTTTGCTTACATTAGTAATTTTGATACAAAATCCTAAAAGAGAAAGTATTCATCAATCTTTTATGGAAAAAAATTTTAGATTTTTTGGTGTGAAAAGAACAAACACATTTTTAGAAAATGTGACTTGGTTTTTATCTATTATCATATTTTTTCTAATTTTATTTTTCAATTTTTTATTAAAATCAAAATATTAAATAAATGTGCCATAATGACATTAAATATTTATTTAACAAATAAAAAATAAATTTTTTTTCATTTGGCATGTTTTTGGCTATGAACGATTATAACCGTTAACCTTAAAATTATTTATAATATGGTGGAAGTAAAGATTAAACCTTTAGCAGATCGAGTTCTTGTGCAACCTGATCCAGCTGAAACAAAAACTGCTTCAGGTATTATTATTCCTGATACAGCAAAAGAAAAACCACAAAAAGGAACTATAATAGCAGTAGGGAAAGGAAAGAAAGATGAACCTATGAGTTTAAAAGAAGGAGATAGAGTTTTGTATGGTAAATATTCTGGTACAGAATTAAAATGGGAAGGAGAAGAATATCTCATTATGAGAGAGTCTGATATTATAGCTATTATATGATATTTCAACTAAACTTTTAATAAGGTCAAAATTCATTAAAATTTAAAAAATTATGGCAAAAGATATTAAATTTGATATTGAAGCAAGAGATAAATTAAAAAAAGGAGTAGATGCACTAGCAAATGCAGTAAAGGTGACTTTGGGTCCAAAAGGTCGTAATGTTGTATTACAAAAATCTTTTGGAGGGCCTCAAGTGACTAAAGATGGAGTAACAGTAGCTAAAGAAATAGAATTAGAAGATCCTATAGAAAATCTAGGGGCTCAAATGGTTAAAGAGGTTGCATCCAAAACGAATGATGTAGCTGGAGATGGAACTACAACTGCTACTGTATTAGCTCAAGCTATTGTTAGGGAAGGATTAAAAAATGTGGCGGCTGGAGCCAATCCTATGGATTTAAAAAGAGGAATAGATAAAGCATTGGAAGTAGTTATACAGGATCTAAAAAGACAATCTAGAGAAGTAGGAGGGAATACAGAGAAAATAAAACAAGTTGCTTCTATTTCTGCAAATAATGATGAAAAAACTGGAGCTTTGATAGCTGATGCTTTTGAAAAAGTAGGGAAAGAAGGAGTTATTACTGTTGAAGAGGCGAAAGGAACAGATACATCTGTAGATGTGGTTGAAGGTATGCAGTTTGATAGAGGTTATCAGTCTCCTTATTTTGTTACAAATACTGAAAAAATGATAACAGAATTTGATCAACCTCAAATTTTATTATCTGATAAAAAAATAGCAGCAATGAAAGATTTATTGCCCATATTAGAACCTGTAGCTCAATCCGGAAAACCTCTATTAATAATCTCTGAAGAGGTGGAAGGAGAAGCATTAGCAACACTGGTTGTTAATAAAATACGAGGTACTTTGAAAGTTGCAGCTATTAAAGCTCCTGGGTTTGGTGATAGAAGAAAAGCTATGCTAGAAGATATTGCTATCTTGACAGGAGGAACTGTTATTTCTGAAGAAACAGGAAGTAAATTGGAAGATGTAAAATTACACATGTTAGGAAAAGCAGAAAGAGTGATTATAGATAAAGATAATACTACTATAGTTAATGGAGGAGGAAATAAGAAAGATATAAGAGCACGCATAGATCAGATTAAAGCTCAAATAGAAACTACAACATCAGATTATGATAAAGAAAAATTACAAGAACGTCTTGCAAAATTGGCTGGTGGGGTAGCTGTTCTTTATGTTGGAGCCGCATCTGAAGTTGAGATGAAAGAAAAAAAAGATCGTGTGGATGATGCATTGAATGCTACAAGAGCTGCTGTCGAAGAAGGCATAGTAGCAGGAGGTGGGGTCGCTTTAGTTCGTGCCATTAAATCTTTAGATAATACAACAGGAGATAATGTAGATCAAGATACTGGAATACAAATAGTAAGAAGATCTCTCGAAGAGCCATTGCGACAAATTGTTTCCAATGCAGGAGGAGAAGGTTCTGTAGTTGTAGCTAAAGTAGCGGAAGGAAAAAGGGATTTTGGATATGATGCCAAAATTGGAGAATACAAAAATATGATAGTGGAAGGAATTATAGATCCCACTAAAGTGGCTAGAGTAGCGTTAGAAAATGCTGCTTCTGTATCAGGAATGTTGTTAACTACTGAATGTGTTGTTACAGAAATAAAGAAAGATGAACCTAATGTTGCACCTCCGATGCCAGGAGCTGGAGGAGGAGGAATGGGAGGTATGATGTAATGAATGCATATTTGTTTGTAAAAAAAAATAGTGTACTTAACTTAAAGTAACACTTTATTTTTTAGTTTTTAACTTAAAACCTTAAACTTTTTAAGTTTTATTTTACTTAGGTATGATAGTAATAGAATGACTATTATTTGTTTAAAGTAAAAAAATAGTGTACTTAAATAAAGACACTATTTTTTTTGTTACTAAAACCAATTTTTTTTGTATTTTCAGAGTTTTTTCAATAACATCTCTTACACATCCTCTTCCACCTTTTTTTGGAGAAACATATTTAGAAATATCTTTTACCTCTTGAACCGCATCTATTGGAGAACAAGGTAAAGCTACAGATTTCATAATTTCAATATCAGGAATATCATCTCCCATATATAAAACTTTTCTTTTAGTAATATTTAAAGTATTACAATATTCATCTAAGTATTTTTTTTTATTATCAACTCCTTGATAAATATAACGAATATTTAACCCTCTTAAACGTCTAAAAACCATTAAATCTGATCCTCTTGTAATGATGCATAAATTATATCCTTTTTTTTTTGCCAATTGCATAGCATATCCATCCTTAGCAAACATTCGTCGAACCATATTTCCATCTGGAAATAAATTTAAAGTGCAGTCTGTCAATACTCCATCCACGTCAAATATGAAAGTATCAATATCATTCATTATACTTATATAATTTTTCATATATTCCCATTAAACATAAAAAACAAACAACCCATTTATTTTTGATTACAAATAATTTCAATGATTCAAAAAATTATTTAAATATCTTCAAAGTTAATATTTGTAAAATTTTTTATCTCTGATGTTTTTTTTTGTTGTCCATCCTTAATTTCTTGATTATATGTAGTATGATTTTTAAAATCTTTTTGATGACGTTCTGAGATAACTTCTCTTCCTTTTTCATTAATAATAAATCGAATCATATCATCAAGTATACTTTGAAATTTTGAAAAATCTTCTTTGTACAAATAAATTTTGTGTTTCTTATAAGTAACTTCTCCTGTTTCAGTAAAATTTTTCTTACTTTCAGTTATTGTTAAATAATAATCCCCAGCTCTTGTTTCTCTTGCATCAAAAAAATAAGTCCGGCTCCCAGTTTTTAGAGTACGTGAACAAATTTCATTTCTTTCTTTTATATTTTCTTTTTCGTCCATTTCAAAAAATATTATAATCCTATTAAAGCAAATCTAAACAAAAAAAACGGTCTATACTATTTTTTTTCAAAATAAATTTTTCATCCAAAAATATTATGATCATTATAATTTTTTATTTTTAATATTTTTCCATTTTTTAATACAATAAATAAATCAAAATCAGAAACATAAGAAGTATCATGAGTTATGATAATAATAGTGCTATGTTTCATTTTTTCCTGGATATAATAAATCATTAATTTTCTGGTTCTTTGATCTATAGCAGAAAAACTATCATCAAATATAATAATTTTAGGATTTCTTATAATAGCTCTAGCTATACATATTCTTTGTTTTTGCCCTCCAGATAAAGTGATTCCTCTTTCTCCTACAATAGTTTCATATCCATTTTTAAAATTCAGTATATCATTTTCTACCATAGCTATTCTAGCGGCATCATATACTTTCAATGGAGTAGCTTCATTAACACTTCCTAAAGCTATATTATTATAAATAGAATCCGAAAAAAGAAAAGATTCTTGAGGAACATAACCAATGTTATTTCTAAAATAATATAAATTATGATTTTTTAGCGATAAATTATCTATCAATATTTTTCCCTGATACGGATCATATAAACGAGATATTAGTCTTCCTACAGTTGTTTTTCCTGATCCTGTTTCTCCTGTTAGAATTAAAGTTTTTCCTTTCATTAGAGTAAATGATATTTGATTGATTGTTTTATAATGAAGATTTCTATTTTTTTTAGAATAAAAAAAACTTACATTTTTAAATTGAACTTTTCCAAAAATTTTTGTTTTAATCAGATTATTATTTAATATTTCAGGTTTTTCTTTCAAAAATTCACTAATGCGAATTTGCGATACTTTAGCTCTTTCTGAAATAGAAACTACCCATCCCAATATAATAAAAGGGAAAATTAAAACATTTATATATGTGAAAAATTCAGCAATAGTTCCAATTTCTTTTATTTCCCCTTCAAAATATTTTTTTCCTCCAAAAAATAGGATTAATAAATGACAAGTCCCTATAAAAAATATAATGACAGAAGATAATATAGTATCAATTTTAGCTAATTCTATATTTTTTTTTTGATATTTCAATATAATTTTTCTATGTTTTTCTTGAAAAAAAGGTTCTGAAACAAATGATTTAATAATGTGAATCCCTGAAAAAGTTTCTTGTATAAAAGAACAGATAAGAGATTGAATATTTTGAACTTCTTCGCTTTTATTAGTAATATAAACGCTAATATAATAAACAGAAATAAAAAGAATAGGTATAGGTAACATAACATAAAAAGTCAGTATTTTATTAATACGCAACATTTGCATAAAAACCATAAAAAAAAGAATTATAAGATTTAAAAAATACATTATTCCAGGACCTATATATTGTCTGATAAAAGAAACGTCTTCTGTAAGACGATTCATTAAATCTCCTGTAGAATTTTTTTTATAAAAAGACAAACTTAATTTTTGATAATGTGAGAAAATTTCGTTTTTTATATCAAATTCAATCATTCTAGATGTAGTAATTATACATTGTCGCATATGATATTTGACAAATCCACCTATAATTGGAACTATTAATATAATACTAGTATAAATGCAAATATCTTTCTTTAAAGATGATGTATTTGAAAAGTTTGTAAATAAATTTTTGATAGTATTAACAGATTTTCCTATATAAGGAATAGGAAGCAGTGTTAAAATATTTGATATTATAATTAATAAAAATCCTATACACAAACGTAATTTGTACTTTTGACAATATCTTTTGCTAAAAGCAAATAAACCCCCCATATAACATATTAAGTTTGATTTTTTATTTATATAATTGTACAAAAAATTTTGTCGTGCATAAAAAAAATCAACATTATTACAAAAAAAATGTCAATAAGACGACACTTTAGAATAAGAAGTTTACAATTTTTATATGCTCAACATTTATCTAAAATGGATTCAAATAAAGTTGAAAAAAATTTACTTAGAAGTATTGAATTGTTACATCATTTATATATTTTTCTTCTTTATTCAATCTTAAAAATTAGAGAAAATGCTTTAAAAAAATATTCATGTGATAAGAATAAAACAAATATCATAAAAAAAATTGCATCTAACTCAGTAATAAAAATTTTATCTAAAAATAAATATTTAATAAAAGAATATCATTATACAAAAAATTTTGTAAAAATTTTATGGAATCAACAAGATAAATATATTTTTATCTTGTTACAAGAAATGAAAAAATCAAATTTCGATAAAAAATATTCTATAAAACCTCGTTCTTCTTTTGAAGAAGAAAAAAAATTTATAATAAAATGTTATAAAAATTTTGTTATACCGAATAAAAAATTAATAGAATACATAGAAGATTTATATTCTTTTCATGGAGAAGAAGATCTGTATATTGCTCATAATATGGTATGTAAAACTTTACAATTTATTAATCACTCTACCCCTCAAAATTTCAAATTATATAATATTTATAATAATGATGAAAATAAAAAATTTATTATCGATTTATATAGAAATACAATTTTTCATAAAGAAGAATTTAATAATTTAATTAATAATATATCAAATAATTGGGATATAAAAAGAATAGCAATTATAGATTTAATTATATTGCAAATGGCTATTTGTGAATTTTTATATTTTCCAAATATACCTCCTAAAGCAACTATGAATGAGTATATAGAAATTACAAAAATATTTTGTATGGAAAA
This sequence comes from Blattabacterium sp. (Nauphoeta cinerea), assembly GCF_000471965.1. GTDB lineage: Bacteria > Bacteroidota > Bacteroidia > Flavobacteriales > Blattabacteriaceae > Blattabacterium. Next base: position 203,313 of record NC_022550.1, on the reverse strand, counting down.
AAGTAAAATTTTTATTAATGGAGTATTAGATCAAATATTTAAATTTTTATATAAAAAAAATAAAATATTGAAAATAGGAAAAGGACTCATGTAAAGTGTCTAACTAAAATAATTATATATGTTTTTTTCATTACAACAAAATTCTATTGCAAACACTATTTGTATGTTTGTGTTGATTTTTATTATATTTTATTTTTTTATGATACGTCCTCAAATTAAAAAACAAAAAATTGAAAAACAGTTTCAGGAAAATTTAAAAAAAGGAAATTATATAGTGACAAATTCAGGAATACATGGAAAAATTATAGATATAACAGATAATTTTTGTATACTAGAAACTATTACAGGAAAAATAAAACTTGAAAAAAATACAATTTCAAAAGAATTAACCCAATTACGTTATACTAATAATAAATAATAGTAATGAGATTATGACAAAAAAAATAAAATTAATAGGAATAACAGGGAAAATAGGATCTGGAAAAAGTTTATTTTCTTCTTTTTTTAAAAAAAAAGGAATTCCTGTTTATTCCTCAGATCAAAGAGGAAAGATATTAATGAATCAAATAGAAGTTATAAAAAAAAATATTATAAAATTTTTTGGTCAAGATTCTTATAAAAAAAATAAAATAAATAAAACTTTTTTATCAAAAATAGTTTTCAAAAATTCTATGGCGTTGAAATTGTTATGTAGTATTGTCCATCCATGGATATCACTTGACTTTAAACAATGGATATCCACCCAAAAGAAAGCTACATATGTAATAAAAGAATCGGCTATATTGTTTGAAAGTAGAAGTTACAAAGAATGTGATTTTATTATCACTATAATTTCACACAAAAAAGACATGATTGAAAGAATAATAAAAAGAGATAATTTAAATGAAAATCAAATTATAGATCGTTTAAAAAATCAAATGTCTAATAGGAAAAGAGAAAAAAAATCAAACCTGATAATTAAAAATTACTTATCCACATATCATTTAAAAAATGAAGCAGATAGAGTACATGAATCTTTAGAAAAACTAATCATATAATCAACAAACATGGGAAAAGGAGATAAAAAAACTAGAAGAGGAAAAATAAGAAACAAAACCTATGGAAATCTTCGTCCGAATCCAAGAAATGCTAATAAAAAAAAAGAAAAAAAATAACTAAAAATGTTCATCTTTTTTTCCAGTAATAAAAGACAAAAAATAGACCAATTGAGCTAAACTACCAAAGGCAGAAATTACATAAGTCATCGCTGCCCAATTTAGTGATTCTTTTGCTTTATTGTATTCTTGATGATTTACTATATTTTTATTTCTAATCCAAGTCAAAGCTCTATTACTTGCGTCCAATTCTATTGGTAATGTAATAAAAGAAAAAACCACAATTAAAAAAAATAATCCTATTCCTAATTTTAGGATGAAAGAATCTTTTCCTCCTGAACTATAAAAAATAGTTAATCCAGACATTATTGCTAAATTTACAAATTTAGAACTGAAATTTAGAATGGGGACTAAATGGTTTCGTAATTTTAATAAATGATAACCTAACCTATGTTGCAAAGCATGACCACATTCATGAGCCGCTATTGCAATAGAAGCAGCAGTTCTGTCGTTATAAACTTTTTCACTTAAATTAATTGTTTTATTAATAGGATTATAATGATCAGTCAATTCTCCTTCCACAGAAAGAATATGAACATCAGATATCCCATGATCTATTAACATTTTTTCTGCTATTTCTTTTCCACTCATATGTGAGTGTAAATAAAGTTTTGAGTAAGCCCTGAACTTATTTTTTAATATTGCATTAACAATAACACTTGCTAAAAAAGTAGTTCCTATAATAAAATAGTAAGTCATAAAAATCTATTTTTAAACAAAATTATTAATTTATCAATTAAAATGAAAATATATATAAATTAGCTTATATGTCAAACTTTTGACTATGAATATACCGCAAAAAGTAAATCACCTAAAAAGAGTCGTTATTATTGGTGCTGGTTTTGCTGGATTACAAGTAGCGAAAAAATTAAGAAGAGATAAGTTTCAAGTAGTTCTTATAGATAAAAATAATTATCATACTTTTCAACCTTTACTATATCAAGTAGCTACAGCAGGGTTAGAACCAGATTCTATAGCGCATTCTATTAGAAATATTATTAAAAAAACAAAAAATTTTTTCTTTAGATTAGCTTTTGTTCATTATATTAATACAAAAGAACAAAAAATTTATACAAATGTAGGGTGTTTATCCTATGATTATTTAATTATGGCAACAGGATCTGTCACTAATTATTTTGGAAATAAAAATATTGAATCTTTTGCTTTACCTATGAAATCAATTCCAGAAGCTTTAAATTTAAGAAGTCTTATTTTACAAGATTTTGAATCTGCTTTATTAACAAAAAATGATAAGGAGAAAAAAAGACTTATGACTTTTGTTATTGTAGGAGGAGGACCTACTGGGGTTGAATTAGCTGGAGCTTTAGCTGAAATGAAAAGATATATCTTGCCACATGATTATCCTGATTTAGATATACGATATATGAACATTCACTTATTACAAGCTACTTCTAGATTATTAGATGGAATGTCTAAAGAATCCGCTAAACAAGCCTATAAAAATCTAAAAGAATTAGGTGTTATTATTTGGTTAAATTGTTTGGTCAAAGACTATGATGGAGAAATAGTTTTTATGGAAAAAGATCAAAAAATAGAATCTTCTAATGTAATATGGGCTGCAGGAGTAAAAGGAGCTATTATAAAGGGATTTTTAAAAGAAGATATGGAAGGAAATAGAATTTTAGTCAATCCCTATCTTAGAGCTAAGAGATATGAAAATATTTTTGCGATTGGAGACGTTGCTTATATGAATGAAAATAAACATTATCCGAATGGTCATCCTATGACGGCTCAACCGGCTATCCAACAAGGAAATTATTTAGCTAAAAATTTTAATTGTTTTTCAGATGATAATCAAAACATAAAACCTTTTATTTATAAAAACTTAGGTTCTATGGCTACTATTGGTAGAAATAAAGCTGTATGTGATTTTCCTTATTTAAAACTAAAAGGATTTTTGGCATGGATTGTTTGGATGTTTGTTCATTTGATCAGTTTAGTAGGTTTCAGAAATCGGGTGATAGCTTTAACAAATTGGATTATTCAATATTTTCATTATAATAAAAGTGTACGTCTAATTATAAGACCATTTCATAGAAAAAAAAAATTATTTGAAAATAAGTTGAGATAAAATACTTTTGATTTTATTTTCTGTTTCTATGTATTCTTGATGAATATTGCTATCTATAGTAATTCCACTACCAGCATACAAAGTTATTTCTTTTTTATCTTTTTTTATTCTTACACATCTTAAATTAAGATATAATTCCATGCTATTCTGATTTACTGTCCCGATGTATCCAGTATAAAAATTTCTTTTATATCCTTCATTTTTATGAATAAAATCTAAAGACTCTTTTTTTGGAAACCCACATATAGAAGGAGTTGGGTATAAACGATTTAATACGTCATAATAATCAGGCTTATCATCAAATAAAAAATGAATTGGGGTTTCTAAATGTTTTAAATACCCTATTTTTATAGTCTTAGTATTTTTTATATAAATAGCGCCTTCATAAGATTTGAGTATATCAAGAATATATCTTGTTACAATTTTATGTTCTTCTATTTCTTTTTTAGTCCATTTATTCTTTTCCCAAGTTGTTCCTGCTAAAGATGAAACTTTTAATTTATTGTTATAACATTTCATTAGCAATTCTGGAGAACATCCCATCCAAAATCCATGACGAAAATCATACCAAAAACTAATTAAAGCATTGGGATAAGTACAAATTAATTTTATGAATGTATTTTTAAAGTGAAAATTTCGAAAAGAAATTTTTAGATATCTGGATAGAACGACTTTTTTAAAAAACCCTTTTTTTATATTTCTAATAGCTTTTTCTATCAAATTTTGATATCTATAAGAATACGTCAAAAAAGAAGAATTTTCTTCCCAAAAAGAAGAATGAAAATTTTGTTTTTTATAAAATCCTTGTATATTCACATGATATATTTGTTTTGGGTATATTTTTATGGTATAATCTTGATTAAAATTTTGAATTAAAAAAAAATTTCCGATTATAGAGTTGCGATCATAATGGGAATAAAAAAATATCTTCTTATCATAGGGTTTTTTAAAAATAATAAAATTATTATGCTTATAATAATTTTTTATAATTTTTTTGTATAGAGAAAAAACACTAATTTCTATTGACATAGTTTATTTTTATGATATTGGTTAGTTTACAAAAACTAATGATATTTTTTTTTTCGTCAAAAATATTAACTTGAACAAAATGCAAAGTATTTCCTTTATGAAAAATTTTAGCTTGGGCAAACAAAATTCCTTTTTTCATGGATCGAACGTGATTTGCAGAAACTTCAATACTAAAAACATGAAAATTGTTTTTTTTTTCGTTTTTAATGTTTATAAAAGAAATAGAACTTCCAACGCTTTCAGCTAGAATCATAGTGGCCCCTCCATGAAGATATCCAAAAGGTTGATAAACTTTATGATTTACAGGCATTTTTGCTATCAGAGTGTTTAATTTAGGAGATAAAAAAATAAATTGAATTTGCATTATATTTATTAATGTGTTTTTTTTAAAATTATTCAATTCATTTAATAATTTTTGAATTTTTTTTTTCATAAACAAAAAAAAACAAAGACAATTACTTATCATACTAATTTACATTATTATTATTTTGTCTTTTCAAAAAAAAGCTAAAGAAATAAATAAAATATGAATATGAAAATAAAAAGAAAAGATAATGAAGATCTTATTCCTTTAATAGGAATGAAAAACCAGATTATAGGATTTGAAAAAAAAGAAAAAGTTCATATGAAAGGATTGTTACATAGTGCTGTTTCTGTTTTTATTTTTAATCTAGAAAACAATTTAATGCTACAAAAAAGATCTTCAAATAAATATCATTCTTCTTTACTTTGGACTAATACTTGTTGTAGTCATCCTAGAAGAAATGAGTCTCTTTTAAAAGCAGCGCATCGTTGTTTAATAGAAGAAATGGGTTTTGACTGTTTTTTAGAACAAAAATTTAGTTTTATTTATCATGAACTTTTAAGTAATGGTTTAATAGAAAACGAATTAGATTATGTTTTCGTTGGGTACTATGAAAAATCTCCAATTATAAATTTTCAAGAGGTAGATAATTGGAAATGGATGTCATTAAATGAATTAATTGAAAATATTTATGTTTATCCGGATTCCTATACCATTTGGTTAAAAATTATTATTAAAAATTATTTAAGTCAATTGAAATGTATTAAAATATGATAGCAACCATAAATCGAAAAGGATATTTTAGTGCGGCACATAGACTTTACAATGATCATTGGAATTATAAAAAAAATATTGAAATATTTGGAAAATGTGCACACTCAAATTATCATGGACATAATTACGAATATATTATAAGTCTTACAGGAGAGATAGACCCAGAAACTGGATTTGTTTTTAATTTACAAAAACTGAAATATATTCTTTATGATGAGGTGGAAAGAATTTTTGATCATAAAAATATGAATTTAGATATTCAAGAATTCTCATCTATCAATCCTACTATAGAAAATATAGCTATTTTCATATGGGATAAAATAAATAAAAAAATATCTTCTAATTTAGATTTAAAAATAACTTTGTACGAGACAAAGAATAATTTTGTTGAATATAACGGAAAATAAAATGATGAATAAAAATTTTATAAAAAAAACAATTTTATTTAATAATCACATCCGGTTGGGTGCTAAAATGATTTGCTATTCTGGATTTTACATGCCTCTTCAATATATATCTTCATTAACAGAACATATGTTTGTAAGAAATCATGCTGGAATTTTTGATGTGAGTCATATGGGAAAATTGATTTTGAAAGGAAAACATTCCGGAGAATTTATTCAATATCTAACGACAAATGATATTTGTAAAATAAAAATTGGACAAGCTCAATATACTTGTTTAATTAATGATAATGGGGGGATTATAGATGATTTAGTTATTTATAAAATTTTGGAAAATAAATTTTTGCTAATAGTTAATGCAACTAATATTGAAAAAAATAAAAAATGGATAAATGATCATATTAAAAAATATTGCGATATAGAATTGATAGATACTTCTCTAGAATATTCTCTTTTAGCTATACAAGGACCTTTATCTTTATTTTATGCTCAGAAATTAACAAATATTCCATTAAATAGAATTTCTTACTACCACTTTGAAATAGGAGAATTTTCTGGAATAAAAAATGTATTAATTTCTTGTACAGGATATACAGGATCTAAAGGAATAGAAATTTATGTATCCAATGAAAATGTGGAAAAAATATGGAATGATATCCTAGAAATAGGAAAATCTAAAATAATCCCTTGCGGGATAGCTAGTAGAAATTCATTGAGATTAGAAATGGGGTATCGTTTGTATGGACAAGATCTTTCTGAAGAAATAACCCCGATAGAAGCGAATTTATCCTGGATAATTAAATTTGAAAAAAAATTTATAGCAAAAAAAATATTACAAAAACAAAAAAAGAAAAAAACATAAGAAATTTATATCCTTTATTATTGAAAAAAAAATATAATTCCGAGACAAGGACATTTATTAATAGATGAGAATGAAACAACTATTGGTTATGTCACTTCTGGAGGGTATTCTCCAGTTTTAAAGGTAAGTATTGGATTAGGATATTTAATAAATAAAATAAAAACAAATAAAATATTTGTTATTATAAGAAAAAAAAAGATTTCCATCAAAACAGTTAAATTGCCTTTTGTTAAAATTCAAAACTGAATGTTTCAAAATATAAAATTATAGTTCTATCAAAAAAAAAACATAATATATTTAAAACATATTAAAAAAAATTTTTTATTAGCTATTCCTGTATTTTTTACACAATTAGGTGCAATATGTATAGGATTATCTGATAATATGATGGTTGGGGTTTTGGGAAAACAAGCTTTAGCTTCAGTTTCATTAGCTAATGCTGTTTTTTTTATTACAATTATTTTTGGATTAGGAATATCTACAGGAATTTCTTCTTTAATTGCATCTGTAGATGCAAAACAAGAATATAAAAAAGGGGCTGTCATTTTCCATCATGGATTAATTCTCAATTTTTTTTTATCTGTATTTATGTATGGATTGATACATATATTCTGTTATGTTTTTCCTTATTTAGGACAACCTGAAAACATATTGAATGAGACCATTTCTTTTTTGAGAATAGTATCTATTTCTTTTATCCCTTGGATGATATTCGAGGTTTTTAGAAAATTTTCAGAAGGATTATCTATAGTATTTCCTGGATTGATTATAACTTGGATCTCCGCTTGTTTTAACATTGTACTGAATTATGTATTTCTTTACGGTGGATATGGTTTTCCAAAATTAGGAACTGTTGGTGTAGCTTATGCGACTTTAATTTCTCGTATTATTATGTTAATAGGGATTTTTATTTTATTGCATAAATACAAAAAAGTACAGAATTATTACAATCAACTAAAATATTTTTTTTTAAAAAAAAATATGGTAAAAAAAATATTAAAAATAGGAATCCCCTCTGGATTACAGATGTTATTTGAAGTAAGTGCTTTTGCTATTTCTTCTTTTATATCAGGAAAATGTGGAATTAAAGTATTAGCTGCTCATCAAATAGTTATTAGTTTAGTTTCTTCCACTTTTCTTCTTAGTACAGGCCTCTCTGTAACTGCTACAATTAGAATAGGAAACCAGTTTGCTTTAAAAAATTATTTAGAATTAAAAAGGATAGGAAAATCTATTTTTTTTATGGGAATTATTTTTATGTTAATTTGTAGTTTTTTCTTTCTTTTTTTTAGAAGTTCTATCCCTTACATTTATATAAAAAATGATGATGAAGTTATTAAATTAGCGGAGAAAATGATTGTGATTGCCAGCTTATTTCAATTATCAGATGGATTACAAGGAATCATTCTAGGAGCATTAAGAGGATTACAAGACGTTCATATCCCCATGTGGATTAGTTTTTTTTCCTATTGGATTATTGCTATCCCTACAGCATGGTTTCTATCTATTAAAATGGGGGGAACAGGAGTATGGATTGGGTTAGGGGTAGGATTAACTGTATCCGCTATGTTACTATTTATAAGATATAATACTGTAATTAAAAGACTCATAAAAAAAAATACAATAAACATTTAGTATTTATATAAGTTCGTATTTAAATATCTATATTTGTTATGCAACAAATAAGAAAAATTTTAATAGTATTTTTACTATTCTTTGTATGAAAACATTTAAAGAATATAATTTTTTTAACGATAATATAATTCAAGCTATAGAAGATATTGGTTTTAAGTATCCAACCCAAATACAAGAAAAAGTAATTCCTTTTTTGTTGTCTTCAGAAAAAGATGTTATAGCATTGGCTCAAACTGGAACAGGAAAAACAGCTGCTTTTGGATTGCCAATTATTCAAAAATTAAATTTTAAGTCCACTTTTCCTCAAGCTTTGATTTTATGCCCTACAAGAGAATTATGTATACAAATAACACGTGATCTTTGTCGTTTTTCAAAATTTTCATCGTTTATAAAAATTGTTTCTTTATATGGAGGAGCGAATATCAATTCTCAAATAAAATCTTTAAAAAATAAAATTCATATTATAGTAGGAACTCCAGGAAGAGTTATTGATTTAATCAAAAGAAAAAAATTATTTTTTGATGGAATTCAATATTTAGTGCTTGATGAAGCGGATGAAATGTTGAACATGGGATTTAAAGATGAATTAGATTACATAGTAGAAAAATTACCAAAAAAAAGACAAAGTCTTTTATTTTCAGCAACAATGTCTAAATATATGAACGGAATTGCTCATAAATATTTAATAGATCCTGTAGAAATTATCACAGGAAAAAAAAATATAGGGCCCGATGATGTTAAACATGTTTATTATATAATAGAAAATTTTAATAAAAAATATTTAGCTCTAAAAAGAATTGTTGACATCAATCCTGATATTTATGGGATCATATTTTGTGGTACAAAAAAAGAAACTAAAGAAATAGCTGAATTTTTAATTAAAGATGGTTATAATGCTGATGCTTTATATGGAGATCTTTCGCAAACACAACGTGAATCTGTTATGAATAGATTTCGAAATAGAAATTTACAATTTCTTGTAGCAACAGATGTTGCCGCTCGTGGATTAGATGTGAATAATATTACTCATGTTATTCATTATAATCTTCCGAAGGAAAGTGAAACTTATGTCCATAGAAGTGGTCGTACTGGAAGAGCTGGAAATGAAGGAATTTCTGTTTGTATTATTCAAACTAAAGAAATTAGAAATTTAAAAGAATTTGAAAAAAAAATAGGAAAAAATTTTGATCGTATTATGGTTCCTACTGGAGAAGAAATATGCGAAAAACAACTATTCTATTTTGTAGATAAGGTAAAAAAAGTAGTTGTAGATGAAAAACTTATGAAAAAATTTCTTCCTGAAATACAAAAAAATTTAGAATTTCTTGATAAAAGAGAATTAATTAAACGTTTTTCCTGGATAGGATTTCATCATTTTATAAATTCTTATAAGAATTCCAAAGATTTAAATCCTATTTCTTTTTCTTATCAAAAGAATTATAACTTCTTATACAATAAGAAAAGAATTTTATCAAAGTCAAAAATAAAAAAATCAAAAAAAGAATTTTTTTCAAAACTTTTTTTGAATATAGGATATAAAGATAATTTGACAAAATTAAGATTGATCAATTTAATCAACCAAGCTGTTAATAATTCACATATTAATATTGGACATATAGAAATTTTATCAAATTTTTCACTATTTGAAGTGGAAAAACGTTATAGAAAGAAAATATTAATAGGAATGAGCAAAATCAATCATATGGGAAGACCTATTTCGATAGAAATTAAAAACTAAAATTTATGGCAGGTAACATTTTCGGAAATTTATTTCGAGTTAGTACTTTTGGAGAAAGCCATGGAATAGCATTAGGTGGGATTATTGATGGATGTCCAGCAGGAATAAAATTGAATTTTAAAGAAATTCAATATGAATTAAATAGAAGAAAACCTGGCCAATCATCCATAGTGACTCAAAGAAATGAACCTGATGAAGTGAATTTTTTATCTGGAATTTTTGACAATAAAACAACAGGAACACCCATTGGATTTGTTATTTATAATCAAGATCATAAATCTGATGATTATAATCATCTTCAAGAAGTTTATCGTCCATCACATTCAGATTTTACTTATGAAAAAAAATATGGAATAAGAGATTACAGAGGAGGGGGGCGTTCTTCTGCAAGAGAAACAACATGTAGAATAGTAGCTGGAGCTATCGCTAAACAATTAATAAAAAATATTACAATTATATCTTATGTTTCTTCTGTCGGGGACATATCTGTAAATAAATCTTATCAAGAATTAGATTTATCTAGAGAATCAATAGAAAAAAATCCTATAAGATGTCCTGATCCAAAGATTGCGGAAAAAATGATATGTAAAATTAAAAAAATAAAAAATCAAGGAGATACAATAGGAGGAATTATTACTTGTGTCATTAAAAATGTACCAATAGGTATTGGAGAACCTGTTTTTGAAAAATTACATGCTGAATTAGGAAGAGCTATGCTTTCCATTAATGCTGTCAAAGGATTTGAATACGGAAGTGGATTTAATGGAACTAAATTAACTGGTTCTCAGCACAATGATTTATTTCAAAAAAATGGAAGAACCAAAACAAATTTATCAGGAGGGATACAAGGGGGCATTTCAAATGGAATGGATATTTATTTTAGAATAGCATTTAAACCTGTAGCTACAATAATGAAAAAACAGAAAACTATAGATAAATATGGAAATTTCATCCTTATGGAAGGAAAAGGAAGACATGATCCTTGTGTTTTACCTCGTGCTATTCCTATTGTGGAATCTATGACGGCTTTAGTTTTAGCAGATTATTGGATGTACACTAAATTATCTAAATATTCTTCAATTTCAAAAAATTGAATCAAAAATTTCTCATTTTTATTGTAGGGCCAACTTGTGTCGGAAAAACTCAGCTTTCTTTATTTATAGCTGAAAAATTTAAAACTGAAATTTTATCTTGTGATTCTAGACAATTTTATAAGGAATTAAAAATAGGAACTTCTATGCCTACTATAGAAGAATTACGTCGTGTCCCTCATCATTTTATCGGACATTTAAGTATACATCAAACTTATAATGCAAAATTATTTGAAACAGATTCCTTAATAAAAATTTCAAAATTATTTACAAAACATTCCATATTGATTATGGTAGGAGGATCTAGTTTATATGAAAAAGCAGTAACAGAAGGATTATCTGAATTTCCTGAAATTCAGATTCATATTAGAAATCATTTAATTTATCATTTTCAAAAAAAAGGTATTTCATTTTTACAAAATGAATTTTTCAAATTCAAAAAAACAGGTGAATCAATAGATATTTGCAATCCCAGACGTTTAATTAGATATTTAGAAATTGTAAAATCTACAGGAAAAAATCCTTCTTTCTTTTATAAGAAAAAAAAAAGAAATTTTATAATTTTGAAAATAGGATTAACAATACCTAGGTGTGAAATTAATTCCAAAATAAATGATAGAGTAGATTACATGGTAAAAATAGGTTTATTAGACGAAGCGAGGCTATATTATCATTACAGAAATTTGAATAGCTTAAAAACTATAGGATATCAAGAGATATTTGAATTTCTTTCCGAAGGGAAGAATGATTTAAATAAAAGCATAGAAAAAATAAAAAAGAACACTAGAAAATATGCAAAAAGACAACTGACGTGGTATAAGAAAGATACGTCAATCACATGGTTTCATCCAAAAGAAAAAGAAAAAATATTTAATTTTATTATAAAAAATGTGGGCAATACTGGATTCGAACCAGTGACCTCCTGCTTGTAAAACAGATGCTCTAAACCAAACTGAGCTAATTGCCCTAGAATTTTAATGTTTACTCAAATGTAAGAAAAAAATTCTTATAATATAACAATATTTCAGATACAACAAATGTACTTCCAGATATTAGGATCAAATCATTTTTACTAGCTTTGCTTTTAGCATATAAAAAAGCCTTTATCACAGAAGGATAAAAATTTATTCTATCACGATTTTTAAATAATTTATTAATTAATATTATCAAATCATAAATTGAGTATTTTCTATCTATATTAGGTTGACAAAAATAATAAAAAGATTCAACAGGAAAATGTTTTAATAATTTATCCACTTTTTTTTCTCTTACAAAACCTAAAACTAAATGTAATTTTTCATATGATTCTTTTTTTAATTGTTTATTCACCATATATATGCCTTCTTCATTATGAGCTATATCACAAATAATTTTGGGTTCTTTTTTTGTAAAATGTGCCACCGCCCTTTTAAGGTTGTATTTTTTATCACATTTTTAAATCCTTTTTTTATTGATTGATTAGATACTATGATATTTTTTCTATCATGTAAAATCCTTATAATTTTTAATACTATACTTCTATTTAAATTTTGATAATCTGCTTTGAAAGGCATTTTATACTGCGAATCTTTTTTAGATTTTACGGAAAAATAAATTGGAGCGTTTTTTTTTAAAGCCTCTTGAAAAAAAAGAAATCGGACATCCCTAGAAATTCTTCTTCCTATTATGACTGATACGTTTTTTTTTATAATTCCAGCTTTTTCTAAAGCAATTTTTAATTGATTATCACCCAAAGTTTCTGTATGATCTATGCTAATATTTGTAATTACAGATATTTCTGGAGTAATCAAATTAGTAGAGTCTAATCGGCCTCCCATTCCTACTTCAATAATTGCTATATTTACTTTTTTTTCTTTAAAATATTGAAAAGCTAAAGCTGTATTCATTTCAAAAAAAGAAATTTTTTCTTTTTCTATAAATTTTTTATTTTTTTTTATAAAATCGACAATAAAATTTTTTTCTATAAAAATACCATTACAGGTTATTCTTTCTCTAAAATCTATTAAATGAGGAGATGTGAATAGTCCTGTTTGATATTTTTCTTCTTGTAAAATAGAAGATAACATGTGTACTGTAGATCCTTTTCCATTTGTTCCACCTACATGTATACTTTTAAAAAAATTTTGTGGATTTCCCAAATAAGAACAAAAATTTTGTATCCTTTTTAAACCTGGTTTATATGATATCAATCCTGTTTTTTGATAGATTGGAAGACGTTTAAAAATCCATTGAATTGTTTCAGTATAATTCAAGTACTAATTATTAAAAATAACACAGCAAAAATATATTTTTTTTCAAAAAATTGATTATATTCGTTCCACAATTGAATTATTTATCTGGAGATAAAATCACACTTACATTTTATTGATAAAATTATAGAGGAAGATATAAAAAATGGATTTCCCATAAAAAAAATTAGATTTCGTTTTCCTCCTGAACCTAATGGATTTCTTCATATTGGGCATGTGAAAGCTATATGTTTGAATTTTGAATTAGGTCAAAAATATAAATCTCCAACTAATTTAAGATTTGATGATACTAATCCTATAGTAGAAAATATCAATTTTATAGAATCTATAAAAAAAGATATTCTTTTTTTAGGTTTTCATTGGGACAATGAAAGTTATGCTTCAGATTATTTTCCTAAACTTTATGAATGGGCTATAAAATTGATTAAAGAAAACAAAGCTTATGTAGATGATCAATCTCAAAACATCATTCAAATTCAAAGAAAAAATCCTTTTGAAGTTGGAATTAACAGTAATTATAGAAATCGATCTATAGAAGAAAATTTATTTCTTTTTGAAAAAATGAAAAACGGATTTTTTAAAGAAGGATCTTGTGTTTTAAGAGCTAAAATTAATATGAGTTCATCAAATATGAATATGCGAGATCCAATTATGTATAGAATTTTACGAAAAAAACATCATAGAACTGGATATCAATGGTGTATTTATCCAACTTATGATTGGACACATGGTTTGTGTGATTATATAGAACAAATCTCTCATTCTTTATGTTCTTTAGAATTTGAGAACAGACGTCCGTTATATAATTGGTATTTAGATCAAATTTATATTGATAATAAAAATAAAATAAGACCCAAACAAATAGAGTTTTCAAGATTAAATTTAAGTCATACAATAACTAGTAAAAGAAAAATTCAATACTTAATTGAAAAAAAAATTATTCAATCTTGGAATGATCCACGCATTTTAACAATATCTGGATTACGTCGTAAAGGATACACTTCTGTTTCATTAAAAAATTTTATCCATAAAATAGGGATTACGAAAAGGAATAATATTATAGATATATCTTTTTTAGAATTTTGTATTAGAGAACATTTAAATAAAATAGCTCCTAGAGTTATGGTTGTATTACATCCAATTAAATTAGTTATTGATAATTATTCAAATACTACTGAATGGGTAGAAGCAGAAAATAATCCAGAAGATTCTAATTTTGGAAACAGAAAAGTTCCTTTTTCAAAATTTATATATATTGAAAAAGATGATTTTTTGGAAAAAGAAGAAAAAAATTTTTTCCGTCTTTGTATTGGAAAAGAAGTAAGACTTAAAAATGCTTATATCATAAAAGCAAATTCGATCATAAGAAATTCTGAAGGAAAAATAAAAGAAATACATTGTAATTATGATCCTAAAAGTAAATCTGGAAAAAAAAATAAAATTGAAGAAAAAGGAAGAGTAAAAAGTACTTTACATTGGGTCTCTCTAAAACATTCTTTTCCCATAAAAATTAATTTCTATAATCCTCTTTTTATAAAAAGAAATCCAGATATAGATTTTTATAAATATATAAACCCTAAGTCAAAAGATAGAATTATTGGATATGCAGAACCATACTTAAAAAAAGCAAAAAAAGGAGATCATTTTCAATTTCAAAGAATTGGATATTTTTATGTAGATAATGAAATTACAAACGATAATAATCAAATCATTTTTAATAAAACTGTATCTATAAAAAACCAATGGAAAAAAATATCTTCTTAAACTTTTAAATTTATATTATATCTGGATAAAGATCTTCATATTCTTTTAATCCAGTTCCTGCAGGGATTTTGTGTCCCACAATTACATTTTCTTTCAATCCGTGTAAATAATCAATCTTACTACTTATAGCTGCTTCACTTAGAACTTTTGTTGTTTCTTGAAATGAAGCTGCAGATATAAAAGATTTAGTTTGTAACGCAGCTCTCGTTATTCCTTGTAATATGGGTCTTGCTGTAGCAGGAATTGCATTTCTGGTTTTGATTAATTTTTTATTTTTATATTTTAGAACTGCATTTTCGTTTCTAAAATCTCTGTAATTAATAATATCTCCCTTTTTAAAAATATCAGAATCTCCAGAATTCTCAACTACTTTCATCTGAGATATTCTATCATTTTCTTCTATAAAATCATCTTTATATTCTATATTCCCTTCCAAAAATTTTGTATCTCCCACATCTATCACTTCTACCTTTCTCATCATTTGTAATACAATAACTTCAAAATGTTTATCATTAATTTTTACGCCTTGTAAACGATATACTTCTTGTATTTCTTTTATTAAATATTCTTGCACAGCCCTAGGTCCTCTTA
Source organism: Blattabacterium sp. (Nauphoeta cinerea) (assembly GCF_000471965.1). Taxonomy (GTDB): domain Bacteria; phylum Bacteroidota; class Bacteroidia; order Flavobacteriales; family Blattabacteriaceae; genus Blattabacterium. Next base: position 187,626 of record NC_022550.1, on the reverse strand, counting down.
TATTTAAAATGTCATTAGGAGTTACTGCTCCATCTGACAAAGGCATACCTGCTTTGACATAATCATTTTCTTGCACAAGTATTTGATTAGATAGTTTGACAAGATATTTTCTGATTTCTCCTGTTTTGGATTCTACGAGAATCTCTCTATTTCCTCTTTTTATTTTTCCATGACTAACTATTCCATCCATTTCTGAAACCACAGCTGGATTAGAAGGATTACGTGCTTCAAATAATTCAGATAAACGAGGCAATCCACCTGTAATATCTCCTGATTTCGCTGTTCTTCTTGGTACTTTTACTAATATTTTTCCTATATCTATTTTTTCTCCATCTTCTACCATTAAATGAGCACCAACCGGAAGATTATATACTTTTAATTCTTCATTTTTTTCATTAATAATTTTTAATGTTGGTATTAAATTTTTATTTCTAACTTCTGTTATTACTTTTTCTTGAAATCCAGTTTGTTCATCTATTTCTATTTGAAACGTCACACCTTGTTCTAAATGTTGATAATATATTATTCCAGAAAATTCTGCAATAATAACTGCATTATATAAATCCCATTTACAAATAGTATCTCCCGTTTTCAACTGATCTCCATGTTTTACATATAAATAGGCCCCATAAGGAATATTATTTACCATTAAAACGGATGATTTTTTGGAATCAAAAAGTTTCATTTCTGTAGACCTAGAAACGACGATTCCCACTTGATCAGAATTCTGTTTTGTTTGAACAATTTTTAAATCTTCAAATTCTATAATTCCATTATATTTTGCTTTTATTTGTGAAGATTCCGTAATATTTCCTGCTGTTCCTCCAACATGAAAAGTCCGTAAAGTCAGCTGAGTGCCTGGTTCTCCAATTGATTGTGCAGCAATAACCCCTACTGCTTCTCCTTTTTTAACAATTTCTCCTGTTGATAAATTACGACCGTAACATTTAGAACAAATTCCCATTTTAGCTTCACAAGTTAGAGGAGATCTCACTTCTACTATTTCAATTCCAGACTTATCAATAATTTCTGCTATTTTCTCATCAATCATCTCCCCTGAAGAAATTATCAATTGATTCTCTTTATCATAAATATCATTTAAAGATATACGTCCTAAAATTCTATCAAATAAAGTTTCTACAATTTCCTCATTTTTTTTTAATGCAGAAATTTCTAGTCCACGCAAAGTTTTGCAATTTTCTATTTTAATAATTACATCTTGAGCGGCATCTACTAAACGTCTTGTAAGATATCCAGCATCTGCAGTTTTTAATGCAGTATCTGCTAATCCTTTTCTAGCTCCATGGGTAGATATAAAATATTCTAAAATAGAAAGTCCTTCTCTAAAGTTCGATAAAATAGGATTTTCAATAATTTCGCCTCCAGAAGATCCAGTTTTTTGAGGTTTGGCCATTAAACCACGCATCCCTGAAAGCTGACGTATTTGTTCTTTAGAACCTCTAGCTCCAGAATCTAACATCATATATACTGGATTAAATCCTTGTCTATCTTCACGCATATATTTCATTACTTTTTCTGTAAGCATAGCGTTAGTATTTGTCCATATATCAATTACTTGATTATAACGTTCATTATTCGTAATCAATCCCATGTTATAATTGATCTTTACATTATCTACTTGTTTTATTGCATGATAAACCATATCTTTTTTATTATCAGGTATAATAATATCGCCTAATCCAAAAGATAAACCACCTTTAAATGCGTTATAAAATCCTAATTCTTTAATATCATCTAAAAAATTAGCAGTAGTAGGGACATCTGTAAAATGTAATATTTTCCCTATAATTTCTCTTAGGGATTTTTTTGTGAGAGATTCATTAATAAACCCTACTTTTTTAGGTACTACTTGATTAAATAATACTCTACCTACAGTAGTTTCTATTATTCTACTAACAAACCCTTCTTTATCACGAAGATTAACTTTTACTTTAATTAAAGCATGTAAGTCTACTACGCCTTGATTATATGCTATTTCAACTTCTTCTGAGGAATAAAAAATAAGTCCTTCTCCTTTTACTTTTATTTTTGAATTTGATAATAAAGGTTTAGTCATATAATATAATCCTAATACCATATCTTGAGAAGGAACTGTAATAGGAGATCCGTTAGCAGGATTTAATATATTTTGAGAAGCTAACATCAAAAGTTGAGCTTCTAATATAGCACCATGAGATAATGGTAAATGAACAGCCATTTGATCTCCATCAAAATCTGCATTAAAAGCAGCACAAACCAAAGGATGTAATTGAATTGCTTTCCCTTCTATCAATTTAGGTTGGAAAGCTTGAATTCCTAATCTATGTAATGTAGGTGCCCTATTTAATAATACAGGATGTCCTTTTAAAACATTTTCTAAAATATCCCATATCATGGGATCTCTTTTATCAATAATTTTCTTAGAAGATTTTACTGTTTTTACTATCCCTCTCTCAATTAATTTTCGTATAATAAAAGGTTTATAAAGTTCTGCAGCCATATCTTTAGGTAATCCACATTCATGTAATTTTAAATGTGGACCTACTACAATAACAGATCGTGCGGAATAATCGACTCTCTTTCCAAGAAGATTTTGTCTAAAACGACCTTGTTTTCCTTTTAATGCATCAGATAAAGATTTTAAAGGACGATTTGCTTCTGATTTTACGGCAGAAACTTTTCTTGAATTATCAAAAAGAGAATCTACTGCTTCTTGAAGCATTCTTTTTTCATTTCGTAAAATGACTTCAGGTGCTTTAATTTCTATAAGCCTTTTTAAACGATTATTTCTTATAAGGACACGACGATATAAATCAGTCATATCAGATGCGGCATAACGTCCTCCATCTAAAGGAACTAAAGGACGTAATTCTGGAGGAATAACAGCTAACACATGAATAATCATCCCAAGATGGATCTCCTCCATTTTTTTTCCTTCTTTAAAAGATTCAATGACCTGTAAACGTTTTAATGCTTCAGCACGTCTTTGTTTAGAAGTTTCATTCTGAACTTGATTTCTTAATTCCATAGATAACAGATCCAAATCTGTTCTATTTAAAAGATCCTCTATGCATTCTGCCCCCATTTTAGCGATAAATTTATTTGGATCAGAATCTTCTAGTTGTTGATTTCCTTTTGGAAGCTTATTTAAAGTTTGCAAATATTCTTCTTCAGTAAGAAAATCTCCTTTATGAAAAGAAGATCCATCAAAACGTAACCCTAATCCTCCTTGAATAACAACATATCGTTCATAATAAATAATCATTTCAAGTTTTTTTGACGGTAAACCCAGTAAATACCCAATTTTATTGGGTGAAGACCTAAAACACCAGATATGAACAACAGGAACTACAAGGCTTATATGTCCCATACGTTCTCTTCTCACTTTTTTTTCAGTAACTTCAACTCCACATCTATCACAAACAATTCCTTTATAACGAATTCTTTTGTATTTGCCACAAGCACATTCATAATCTTTTACTGGACCAAAAATTCGTTCACAAAAGAGTCCATCTCTTTCCGGTTTATGAGTACGATAATTGATTGTTTCTGGTTTTAACACTTCTCCATTAGATTCTTTTAATATAACTTCTGGAGAAGCTAATCGAATAGTTATTTTATTAAATCTATTACTTTTTTTTTATTCATTTTTATATAAAAAAAATATGAAACTACAAAAGTTTATTCTTCTAAACGGATATCTAATCCTAACCCTTTTAATTCATAACAAAGAACATTAAAAGATTCTGGATTATTAGGTTCAGGCATTGGTTCTCCTTTTACGATAGACTCATAAGTTTTGGCCCTACCAACAACATCATCTGATTTAACAGTTAAAATCTCACGTAAAAGATTGGAAGCACCAAAAGCTTCCAAAGCCCAAACCTCCATTTCACCGAAACGTTGCCCCCCAAATTGAGCTTTTCCTCCTAGAGGTTGTTGCGTAATTAAAGAATAAGGTCCTATTGAACGTGCATGCATTTTATCATCTACCATATGACCTAACTTTAACATATATATTACTCCTACAGTAGCAGGTTGGTCAAACCTTTCCCCTGTTCCTCCATCAAATAAATAAGTGGTCCCAAAACGAGGAATTTTCGCTTTGTCTGTATATTCGCAAATTTCTTCTATAGTTGCCCCATCAAATATAGGTGTTGAAAATTTCATATTTAATTTATACCCGGCCCATCCTAATACCGTTTCATATATTTGTCCTATGTTCATTCTGGAAGGGACACCTAAAGGATTTAAAACAATATCTACAGGGCTTCCATCTTCTAAAAATGGCATATCTTCTTCTCTTAAAATTCTAGCCACAACTCCTTTATTTCCATGTCGTCCCGCCATCTTATCTCCTACTTTTAACTTTCTTTTTTTAGCAATATATACTTTCGCCATTTTAACAATTCCTGAAGGCAATTCATCTCCAACAGTGATTGAAAATTTTTTATGTTTAAAAGCACTATTTAAATCGCTTATTGTTATTTTGTAATTATGTAAAATTTCTGATATCAAACTATTAACTTGAATATCATCAGTCCAATCACTAGAATAAATTTCTACATAATTTTGTATATTATTTAGTATTTTTGTAGTGAATTTAACTCCTTTTTTTACAATTTCCTGTTTTTGATCATTAAAAATTGAATTATGACATAATCTTCCATTTAAAATAGACTGCAACTTTTTGACCAATAAATTTTTAACATTTAAAAATTTTTTTTCATATTCTTTTTCCAAACGTACTATTTTTATCTTATCTTGAGCTCTAGATGTTTTATCTTTTATACTTCTAGTAAAAAGCTTTGTATCTATCACAACTCCAAATAATGATGGTTCAGCTCTTAAAGAAGCATCTTTTACATTTCCTGCTTTATCTCCGAAAATAGCTCTTAATAATTTTTCTTCTGGTGTTGGATCAGATTCTCCTTTAGGGGTTATTTTTCCAATAAGAATATCACCAGGTTTGACTTCTGCTCCCACTCTTACTATTCCATTTTCATCTAAATCTTTAGTCGCCTCTTCACTCACATTAGGAATATCATTAGTTAATTCTTCCATACCCAATTTCGTATCACGAACATCTAAAGAATATTCATCTATATGTATAGAAGTAAACCAATCCTCACTTACTACTTTTTCGGATATCAAAACAGCATCTTCAAAATTATATCCGTTACACGGAATAAAAGCTGCTTTTAAATTTTTTCCTAAAGCTAATTCTCCATTTTCTGTAGCATAACCTTCACATAAAATTTGTCCTTTAACTACTTTCATCCCTCTTTTGACAATAGGTTTTAAGGTTATACATGTATTTTGATTCGTTTTTCTAAATTTAACTAAATTATAAACTTGAACTACAGGATCAAAACTCACTAAATTTTCTTTATCTGTTCTTTCATAACGAACAATAATTCGATTAGCATCAACATATTCTACAAATCCATTTTTTTTTGCATTAATTAATATACGAGAATCTCTTGCTACTTGTTCTTCTAATCCAGTTCCTACAATGGGAGCATCAGGTTTTAATAATGGAACGGCTTGACGCATCATATTAGATCCCATTAAAGCTCTATTTGCATCATCATGTTCTAAAAAAGGAATTAAAGAGGCAGATATAGAAGCTATTTGATTCGGAGCCACATCTATATAATCTACTTGACTAGATTTAACAATAGGAAAATCTCCATCTTCACGGGATATAATTCTATCGGATAAAAAATTTCCATATTTATCAATAGCATTAGCTTGTGCTATAATTCTTCCTTCTTCCTCTTCTGCACTTAAATATTTTACTTCAGATTTTAAATCTACTTTTTGATTGTATACAATTCGATAAGGGGTTTCAACAAATCCCATATTATTTATTTTCGCAAACACAGAAAGAGAAGATATTAATCCTATATTAGGTCCTTCTGGAGTTTCTATAGGACACAATCTACCATAATGAGAATAATTTACATCTCTTACTTCAAAACCTGCTCTTTCTCTAGATAAACCACCAGGACCTAATGCTGAAAGTCTTCTCTTATGAGTAATTTCAGATAAAGGATTGGTTTGATCCATAAATTGAGATAATTGATTCGTTCCAAAAAAAGTATTTATTACGGATGACAAAGTCTTGGCATTAATAAGATCTACCGGCATAAAAACTTCATTATCACGAACATTCATTCTTTCTCGTATAGTTCTGGCCATTCTAGCTAAACCAATACTAAACTGAGTATAAAGTTGTTCTCCTACTGTTCTTACTCGTCTATTAGATAAATGATCAATATCATCCACTTCTCTTTTTGAATTGAATAAAGCATTCAAATGTTCTATTATTGCAATAATATCTTCTTTAGTTAAAACTAAATAATCAGGATCTATATTTAAACCAAGACGTTTATTTAAACGATATCTTCCCACAGGACCTAAACTATATCTCGCATCAGAAAAAAAAAGTTTATCTATAACTCCTCTAGCAGTTTCTTCATCTGGAGGTTCAGTATTTCTTAGCTGTCTATAAATATATTCTACTGCTTCTTTTTCAGAATTTGTAGGATCTTTATGTAAAGTGTTATAAATAATAGAATAATCTTTTTTTCTCTCTCCTTCTTTATGTAGTAAAACTGTTTTGATTTCATGATTTACTAAAAGATCAATGTGTTCTTCTTTTAAAAGAATATCTCTTTCTATAAGAATTTCATTTTTTTCCACAGATAAAACTTCTCCTGTATCTTCATCGACAAAATCCTCATGCCAAATTTTCAATACTCTAGCTGCTAAGGTTCTATTTATAATATTTTTATCGTTTCCTTTTATTTCTATTTCTTCAGATAAATCAAATATTTCCAATATATCTTTATCTCTTTCATATCCTATCGCACGTAATAAAGTTGTCATAGGTAATTTTTTCTTTCTATCAATATATGCATACATAACATTATTAATATCTGTCGCAAACTCTATCCATGATCCTTTAAATGGAATAATTCTAGCAGAATAAAGTTTAGTTCCGTTAGCATGATGAGATTGACCAAAAAAAACCCCGGGAGAACGATGTAACTGAGATACAATTACTCTTTCTGATCCATTAAAAATAAAAGATCCAGATGGAGTCATATAAGGACATGTACCTAAATAAACATCTTGATATACAGTTTCAAAATCTTCATGTTCCGGATCCGTACAATATAATTTTAATTTAGCCTTTAAAGGCACACTATAAGTTAAACCTCTTTCTATACATTCTTCTATTGAATATCTAGGAGAATCTATTGAATAACCTTTAAATTCTAAAACAAAAGAATTTCTAGCATCAGAAATAGGAAAATTTTCTGTAAAAGCTTTGAATAATCCTTCATTTTTTCTATCTTCCGGTTTTGCATCTAACTGAAAAAACTCTTTAAATGATTTCATTTGAATATCCAAAAAATCAGGATATTCCACTTGTTTTGCTACTGAAGCAAAAGTGATTCTTTTTTTTTCTATATTCACCAATTTTAATTTAATGGATAATTTAAAAAAAATGTAAAATATTCTCTATTTTAATTCGACTTCGGCTCCTATTTCTTCAAATCTATTTTTAAAATCTTCTGCTTCTTTTTTATTAACAGATTCTTTAAGAAGACTAGGAATATTATCTACTAAATCTTTAGATTCCTTAAGACCTTTTCCAGTAATTTCTTTAACTAATTTTACTACAGATAATTTAGAATTTCCAGACGATTTTAAAATTATATTAAAAAAGTTTTTTTCTTCTTTTTCATATGTTTTTTCTTTTTGAGACGAAGTATTCTCCATTTTTACTGAAGTAGTTTCTGGTTTTATTCCATATTCTTTCTTTAAGAAAATGGCTAATTCATTAACTTGTTTTACAGTTAAATTAACTAATTGTTCTGCTAGCTTTTCTATCATTTTGTTATTTATTTTTTTAATATTTATAAAACTTTATATTTTCATTTTGTTTTTTTTGTTAGATAAAGATTTTAAAATTTCACATATTTTATATTTTGTTGCATTCAAGAAAGATGAAATAATGTTATTTATTGAAAATTTGAGTATATTTATAATTTCAGCAATGATATCTTCCTTAGATTTAAGATATAATAAGATATTTAAATCTTCGTTCCCCCCAAAATAAAAATATTCTTGTGCATAAGCCCCTTTTAAATAAGGTTTATCAACTTGTTCCTTTATATGAAAATTTTTTATAATTTTAGAAGCAATATTTGCAACATTTAAATTTGAAAATAATACAGTTGTATTTCCATTTAAAATAGAAAAAAAAGAATCAAATTTTTTATTTTCTATTATAGCTTTTTTTAGTAAAGTGTTTTTCACCACTTTCATCGTAATACCATGTTTATGAAAATTTTTTCTAAGAACAGATATTTGATTAGAATTTAAATCAAATATATCAATTAAATATATTGTTTTATTGTTATTTAATATAGATATTAATTCCAACAATTTTTTTTCTTTATCTTTTTTATTCATTTCTTCATAAAACTTTTTAAATCTAACGGAAAACTATAACCCATTGTACTAGATAAATAAACACTTTTTATATAAGACCCTTTAGATGTAGAAGGTTTATTTCGAATAATTGTTTTCATAAATTCTTTGATATTATCTAATAAATATTGATCTGAAAATGAAACTCTTCCGACAGAAGAATGAACAATTCCATAACGATCAGCTTTAAAAGTGATTTTTCCAGATTTAATTTCTTTTACAGATTTTTCTGGATTCATGGAAACTGTTTCCATTTTAGGATTGGGCATTAATCCCTTAGGCCCCAATATTTTACCTATGTCCACCAATAAACTCATAATAGGAGGAGTAGCAATAATAACATCAACATTTGTCCATCCAGATTTAATTTTTTCAATATAATTTAATCCAACATAATCAGCTCCTGCCTTTTTAACTTCTAATTCTTTATCTTTAGGGACTAAAGCTAAAATACAAACATTTTTACCTGTTCCATGAGGCAATGAAACTGTACCTCTTACCATTTGATTTGGAAAACGAAGATCTATACCAAGATGGACAGAAATGTCAATAGATGCATCAAATTTTACGAAATTTGTTTTTTTTATAAAAAGAATTCTTTCTTTTAAAGAAGACGTTTTACTAGAAATTTGACTAATTTTATCTAATGCTTTCTTTTTATTTTTAGTTAATTTTTTTGACATATTATAAATGAAATATTTTAATTATCAATTATTTCTATTCCCATAGATCTAGCAGTACCCGAAACCATGGATATAGCAGATTCAATCGAAAAACAATTAAAATCTTCCATTTTATTTTTTGCAATTATTTTAACTTCATTTAAATCTATTTTTCCTATTTTAGAACGATTAGATTCTTTGGATCCTTTTTCTTTTTTTAAAATATTCAACAATTGAACAGAAATCGGAGGTTTTTTTATTGAAAAAGAAAAAGATTTATCTTCATATACAGTTATTCTAACAGGACATATTTCTCCCATTTTATTTTGAGTAAGAGAATTGTATTGTTTACAAAATTCCATAATGTTCACTCCAGAACTCCCTAAAATGGGACCTATAGGAGGAGCTGGACTTGCTTTTCCTCCATAAATTTTCTGTATTTTTATCCTTTTTATCACTTTTTTTATCATTTCAGTTTTAAATTTTCTAAATTTTTTCTATTTGTGTAAAGTTTAATTCTAATGGAGTTTTCCTTCCAAAAATCAAAACGGATAATTCTAATTTCCTCTTTTCTTCATTTATTTTTTCAATTGTTCCATTGAATCCTGTGAAAGGGCCATCTATTACTTTAATTGTTTCTCCGACTACAAAAGGAATACTAATATTTTCATTATTTTCAGATAGTTGATCTATTTTTCCCAACATTTTATTAACTTCTTCTTTTCTCATAGGAATAGGGACAGCAGAAGCTCCTTTTCCTTCACTTAAAAAATTTATAACACCTGGAACATTTTTGATGGCATGTGCAGCTTCTCCTTCTAAATTCGCTTCAACCATGACATATCCAGGATAATGAACTTTTTCTCTATGAATTTTTTTTCCTTTCCTCATTTGAATAACTTTTTCAATAGGGACCAATACTTTTCCTATATATTCTTGAAATCCATTATCTCTAATTTCATTCTCAATATATGATTTTACCTTGTTTTCTTGTCCACTCATGGTTTTTAGTACATACCATTTTCTTTCCAAATCACTCATTTATATATTAGTTTTTATAAAGAAAATAATTTTTTAATCAAAAAAATGAAAAAACCATCTACTCCATACAAAAATACAGATAGAAATATGGAAAAAAAACATACAATCATTGTTGTAATTTGTAAATCATCCCATTTAGGCCATGTAATACAATGAAAAAACTCATTATAAATTTCTAAAAAAAAATTATTTTTTTTCATGTCCATATTATGATTGAATAATCAATGCACGGACGGTAAGGATCGAACTTACGACCTTCGGTTTTGGAGACCGATGCTCTACCAACTGAGCTACATCCGTTTAAAATTAAATTGGATTATTAATCCATTATATGAATAACTTGTCCCGCTCCTACTGTTTTTCCTCCTTCACGAATAGCAAAACGTAAATTTTCACTTAATGCTATAGGTTGATGCAATTCAACTTCCATAGAAATATTATCTCCAGGCATAACCATTTCTATTCCATCTGGTAAATGAATTTCACCTGTTACATCTGTTGTTCTTAAATAAAATTGAGGACGATATTTATTATGAAAAGGGGTATGTCTTCCTCCTTCTTCTTTTCTAAGAATATACACTTCTGCTTTAAATTTTTTATGAGGCTTTACAGATCCAGGTTTTCCAATGACCATTCCTCTTTTAATATCTTTTTTTTCTATTCCACGTAATAATAAACCTACATTATCGCCTGCTTGACCTTTATCTAATATTTTTCTAAACATTTCAACTCCTGTTACTGTAGATGATAATTTATTTTCTCCCATTCCAATTATATCAACGATATCACCTGTATTAATAATTCCACTTTCAATACGACCTGTTGCAACTGTTCCTCTTCCTGTTATGGTAAAAACATCTTCTACAGGCATTAAAAATGGTTTATCCATTTCACGAATAGGTTCAGGAATATAATCGTCTAATACTTTCATCAAATCTTTTATTTTATCTACCCATTTTTTTTCTCCATTTAAAGCCCCTAAAGCTGATCCTTGTATAATAGGGATATTTTCTCCATCATATTCATACTTAGAAAGCAATTCTCGAATTTCCATTTCTACTAGTTCTAATAATTCTGGATCATCGACTTGATCTATTTTATTCATAAACACCACAATTTTCGGAACTCCTACTTGACGAGATAATAAGATATGTTCTCTAGTTTGAGGCATAGGTCCATCTGTTGCAGCTACAACTAAGATCCCTCCATCCATTTGAGCCGCTCCTGTAATCATATTTTTTACATAATCTGCATGTCCAGGACAATCTACATGTGCATAATGTCTTTTCTCTGTTTCATATTCTACATGAGATGTATTGATCGTAATCCCCCTTGCTTTTTCTTCAGGAGCATTGTCTATTGCATCAAAACTTTTTTCCTCTGCTAATCCCACTTCTGATAAAACCTTTGTAATTGCAGCAGTTAAAGTTGTTTTTCCATGGTCTACATGACCTGTGGTTCCTATATTTACGTGCGGTTTGTCTCGTTTAAATTTTTCTTTTGCCATGATAAAATTATTAAAATATTGAGCTTTAAAAAGCCAACGGCGGGAATTGAACCCGTGACCTCTTCCTTACCAAGGAAGTGCTCTACCCCTGAGCTACATTGGCCTATCATATTCATATTCATAGAGCGGAAGACGGGATTCGAACCCGCGACATTCAACTTGGAAGGCTGATGCTCTACCAACTGAGCTACTTCCGCTATATATGATATGGGGAGAGCAGGATTCGAACCTGCGAAGGCAAAGCCAACAGATTTACAGTCTGTCCTCGTTAACCAAACTTGAGTATCTCCCCAAAAAAAAGCCGATGGAGGGATTCGAACCCACGACCCCGAGATTACAAATCACGTGCTCTGACCAACTGAGCTACACCGGCTATTCAAATTTTATTCGTACTAATGAAAATCAGGACAATACAAATCTATAGAGATTTTTATAATTCTCAAAAAAATAATAGATATTATAAAATTTTTACATTTTTAATTTTATGTTTAAATATAAATAATGAAAACACACCAATAGATATCGCTACATCGGATAAATTAAAAATAGGTTTAAAAAATTGAAAATTATAACCTCCAAAAAATGGAATCCAATGAGGAATATAAGTATCTATTATAGGAAAATAAAACATATCTACAACACATCCCTCCATAAAAGAGGCATATCCCCCTTTTTTTTCAAAAAAATTAGAGTTTATTTTAGATACTCCAAGATAAGGAATCCATTTTTGGTATTCTTTGCTATAAACTGTTCCTGTTTCAAATAACAATCCATATAAAGCACTATCTAAAAAATTTCCCATAGCTCCTGATAAAATTAAACTAATAGGAATCGTAAAATATTTAGAAGATCCTTTTTTTATATTTTTGTAAAGAAAAATAGAAATGAAAAAAATCAAAAAAAATCGTAAAATACTCAATAATATTTTTCCATAATATCCTACCCCAAAATTTATACCATAAGCCATTCCTGGATTTTCAACAAAAAAAATACGAAAAAAAGAAAACATGTCAATTCCGCCTCCTAATTTAAAATGAGTTTTAATATAAATTTTTAAAACTTGATCTATTAATAAAATCGATAAAATAATTAAAAAGAATTTTTTCAATTAAAAAAATTTAATTTATTAGCTTTTTTCTATATTCTATTAGTCTTTTTCCTTCAATACTTAAAGTTGTATGAGGGACTGCCAGAAGACGTTCTTTAGGGATTAATTTTTTGGTAATACGACAAATTCCATAATCTTTATTTTCAACTCTAATTAAGGCCGCATTTAAACTATTTATAAATTTTTGTAAATGTTCTAAAATTTGTGCATTTTGTTCCTTACTTAAAGTTTCTGACCCTTCATCAAAAGCTTTAAAAGTAAAATAAGTATCATCTGTTCCATTATTTTGATTATCAGAAAAAGATTCTTTAAAAATTGATAAATTTTTTTTTGCTTTTTTCAATTTTTCAAGTATAAGTTTACGAAATTCTTTTCTTTCTTCCATAGAATACCTTTTTTTTACTTCTTCTTTCATCTCATTTTTTTTTATATTTTTTATACTTTTTGAATCTGCATATGTAATATAAATTTTTCTCCAAAATAGATTTTTTCTTCCTTTTCTTCTTCTTCATATTCTGTCACATTTTCTTGTAAAAAAATATTCACAGAAAGAGTTTCTTTACAAAGAAGATCCTTATGCTTTTGCAAAAGAATTTGTATTTTATTTTGAAATTTTTGATTTTCTTTTACACTTATATATACAATTATTTTTTCAATTACATTATATTTTCTGTCTTTTCTTAATTTTTGTATATATCTGATTAATTCTCTCACAATCCCTTCTTCCCAAAGAGAATTCGTAATTCGTAAATCTAATGCAATCGTAAATTTAGGATCAAATAAAACGGACCAATCTTTAATATATTCAGTAATTATTTTAACATCTTCTATAGAAAGAGTAATTTTCTTTTTTTTGATAAAAAAAACACATTTTTTATTTTTTTCTATTTCTCTAATTTTTTCTTGACTAAATTCTTTTATAATTTTAGATATTTCTTGGGTTTTATTTCCAAATTTAGGTCCCATAGATTGATAATTAGGTTTGATATGTTTTATCAATTCAAGATTTTGATAAGAAGAAGGAAATTCTATTTCTTTTACATTAGCTTCTTGAAAGATAATTTCAATTTCAGATGATTGTTCTAATTGAATACGCATTTTCTTATCAGGAACAAGAATAAGTAATTTTTGTAAAGGCTGACGAATTTTGATTTTATTCTTTTTTCTTACAGAAAAAACCATAGAAATTATTTTTTGAATCCAAAACATTCTATGTTCTAATTCTTTTTGAATACAATTAGAATCATAAATAGGAAAACTTGTAAAATGAACGCTTTTGTAATTTTCCTTTTTCGTAATAGAATTTAAATCCACATATAATTTTTCTGAAAAAAATGGAGCAATAGGAGAGATTAATTTAGCTACAACAATTAAACATTTATAAAGAATTTGATATGCAGATATTTTATTTTTTGTATACTTTTCTTTCCAAAATCTTCTCCTAGATAATCTAACATACCAATTACTTAATTGATTTAAAACAAAAGAATAAATTAAACGTGCAGCTTTAGTTGGATTATAGTCCGCATAATAATTATCTGTTTTTTGAATAAGACTATTTAATTCAGAAAGTATCCAAAAATCTAATGCTGTATAAGAACTTGTACATTCTTTTTCTTTATAAAAAAAACCATCAATATTAGCATATAAAGCAAAAAAAGAATAGATATTATATAATGTTCCAAAAAATTTGTTTATAACAGTATGAATATCATTTACATTAAATTTTAAATTATCCCAAGGTTCAGAATGAAACACAATATACCAACGTATAGCATCAGGTCCATAATTGTTTATTAAATCAAAAGGATTTATAGTGTTTCCTTTACTTTTTGACATTTTATGGCCATTTTTATCCAAAACCAATCCTGTTGCTACAACATTTTTATACGCGACAGAATCAAATAACAAACAACTAATAGTATGTAAAGTAAAAAACCATCCTCTTGTTTGATCTATCCCTTCCGAAATAAAATCAGCAGGAAATAACAAATTTTTATCTATATATTCCTTATTTTCAAATGGGTAATGAAACTGAGCATATGGCATTGCTCCAGAATCAAACCATACATCAACTAAATCAAATTCTCTTTTCATAGGCTCTCCTTTAGAAGAAACCAATATGATTTTATCCAAAACATGTTTATGCAGATCTATTTTTTCATAATTATTGTCATTCATATCATCTAATGTAAATCCTTCAAATACATTATGTGACATCAAACCATACTTAATCGATTTTTGAATTTCTATAAACAATTCTTTAACTGATCCTATTACAATTTCCTCATCTCCTTTTTCTGTTCTCCAAATGGGAAGAGGGGTTCCCCAATATCTAGAACGTGAAAGATTCCAATCTTTTATATTTCTTAGCCAAGAAGAAAAACGTTTTTTTCCTATAAAATTAGGATACCATTGAATTTTTTCATTCAAACGAATCATTTTATCTTTTATTTCCGTAGTTTTTATAAACCATGAATTTAATAGATAATAAAGTATTGGTTTTTCTGTCCTCCAACAATGTGGATAAAAATGAATATGTTTTTCTGTTCTAAATATTTTTTGTTCTTTTTCTAAAATAAGAATTATTTCTTGATCTACTGAAAAAAAATTTTTTGTATCAGTGTTAAATTCATTTTTAACATATTTTTCTGATAATCCATAAGGAAAATTTTTTATAAACTTTCCTTGAAAATCGACTAAAGGAACAGGTATATTTTTATCATTTAAAACCAACATTGGAGGGATATTGTATTTTTTAGCTATTACAAAATCATCCATCCCAAATGTGGGAGAAATATGAACAATTCCTGTTCCCTCATTGACATTTACAAAATCTCCTGTTATGACTTGAAACGCCTTATCTTCGTTATAATAAGGTTTAAACCAAGGTAATAATTGTTCATACTTACTAAATATCAATTCTTTCCCTTTAAATTTTCCTATTATTAAATAAGGAATTTTAAGTTTTTTTTTGATATTTATTTTATTATCATTATCATGATAAGCATCATAAGCATCTAACTCAATCTTATTTGAAACAGAATAGAACTGATTTGATAACAATATTTTATGAACTAATTTTTCAGAAAAAATAATGTTCTCTTTCAAAAAAGTATATCTATTATAGGTTTGAATTAATACATAATCTATCTTGGAACCAAGAGCTAATGCTGTATTTGAAGGAATAGTCCAAGGAGCTGTTGTCCATGATATAAAATATATATCTCCTGAAATTTTTCTAAATTTTTCAGGTAAAGTACTTTTAATTGCCTTAAATTTCAAAAATGGAGATAATTGTTTGACTTCTTTGTAGGTTCCAGGCATATTCAATTCATGATAACTTAATCCTGTTCCTGCAGCAGGAGAATAAGGTTGAATTTCGAAACCTTTATAAATAAGATTTTTGTTATACAATTTTTTGATCAACCACCAAACACTTTCTATATACTTTGTATTGTATGTGATAAACGAATTCTTTAAATCGATAAAATATCCTATTTTTTCTGTAAAATATTCCCACTCCTTTAATGATTGATTAACAAAATTTTTACAAAAATTATTATATTTTTTTACACTAATTTTTTTTCCTATATCATTTTTAGTTATCCCCATATTCTTTTCCACATTCAATTCTACTGGAAGTCCATGTGCATCCCAACCAGCTTTTATAAAGATTTTTTTACCTTTAAGTACGTGATATCTACAAAAAATATCTTTTATGGTTCTAGTTAGAATATGATGAATCCCTGGATTCCCATTTAAAGATGGAGGCCCTTCATATAAAATATATGAAATGGTATTTTTTTTATGATTATGAAAATTATAATTATTTTGAAAAATCTTATGTTTTTTCCAATATTGAGATATTTCTATGGTTATCTTACAAAGATTCAATTTTTTATATTCTTTGAATATTCTTGACATACTTAACATAAGTCTATAATAATAAATTAACAGTCTTCTATTTTAATATATTTTTGATATGAATAAAAACGAAACTTTTTGTTGTAAAAAAAAAGAAGTTACTCCATTAATCAAGCAATATAATGATATAAAAACTAAATATCCAAATACAATTTTATTATTTCAAGTTGGAGATTTTTATGAAACTTTTGGAGAAGATGCCATTAAATGCTCTCAAACATTAAACATTATTTTAACCAAACGATCTAACCTAGATTTAGCCGGTTTTCCTCATCATTCTTTAAACACTTACTTGCCAAAATTGATACGTTCAGGATTCCGTGTCGCTATTTGTGATCAATTAGAAGAACCAAAAAAAGGAAGAAATATTGTAAAAAGAGGAGTGACAGAACTTGTAACTCCAGGAATCACTGTAAATGAAAATATCATACATCCCAAATCAAATAATTTTTTGGCTTCTATTCATGTCGAAAAAAAAAATAAAAATTTTGGGTTAAGCTTTTTAGATGTATCCACTGGAGAATTTTTTGTAACAGAAGATACAAAAGATAACATTTTACAATATTTAAAACATTATAATCCTAGTGAAATTCTTTTTCAAAGAAAAGAAAAAAAATTTTTAGATCAATTATTAAAAGGAAAATACTATACTTTTTTGATGGAAGATTGGATCTTTGATTATTCATTTGCGTATGAAAAATTAACATCACATTTTAAAATTAATTCCTTAAAAGGATTTGGAATTAATGATTTAAAATTAGGAATTATTTCCTGTGGAGTGATTTTATCCTATTTACATCATACATTACATTTTGATATAAAACATGTTTCTAATATACGAAGAATAAAAAAAGAAGAACATATGTGGATAGATGATTTCACTTTCAGAAACTTAGAAATATTTACTCCTTTGAATAAAGAAGGAGTTTCTTTAATAAATATATTAGACCATACTATAACTCCTATGGGAGGAAGATTATTAAAAAATTGGATTCTTTTTCCCTTGAAAAATATATTTCATATCAAAAAACGACATCAAATCGTACAAGAATTATGTACTAACAGTACAATACGTTTGTTTGTAGAAACAAAACTTAAAAAAGTTTATGATATAGAAAGAATAATTTCTAAAATAGCTATTGGAAAAATTTCCCCACGGGAAATGTATACGTTATATAAATCTTTGGTTTCTATAAAAAAAATACAAAAAAAATTTTTAAATCAAAAATCTAAAATTTTTATAAGTATTGGAAATTCTTTCTCCAATTGTGACTTTATATGTGAAAAAATTTCTAATACAATACAAGAAAATCCTCCCTATCAAATTGAAAAAGGAAAAGGAAATGTTATAATTAAAGGATTTTCTAAGGAATTAGACGAAATCCGTATGATGTACTTTTCTCAAAAAGAATATTTAGAAAAACTTTGTTCAATAGAGCAATTAAAAACAGGAATTAATAATTTAAAAATTGGATTTAACAATATTTTTGGATATTTTTTTGAAGTTAAAATTTCTAAAAAAAAAAAGTCCCATCTCATTGGATACAAAAACAAACATACAAATTCTATTCGATATATTACTGAAGAATTAAAAAATTACGAATTAAAAATTTTTAATGCAGAACAAAAAATATTTTCATTGGAAAAAGAAATATTTAATAACCTAATCAATAAAATATTAAATAAAATAAAAATTTTACAAAAAAACGCAAAAACAATTGCAAAACTAGATGTGCTATGCTCTTTTTCTAGTTTATCGTTAATAAATAATTATATAAAACCAAAAATAAATGATTCTTTAAAAATATCAATAATAAAAGGACGACATCCAGTTATTGAAAGACAATTTATAGACAAAGCCACTTACATTCCTAATGATATTATTTTAAATAAATCCAATCAACAAATTTTAATTATTACAGGACCAAACATGTCCGGAAAATCTGCCATTTTGCGTCAAACCGCTATCATTATATTAATGGCTCATATTGGAAGTTTTGTTCCTGCTCAACAGGCAGAAATAGGATTAATAGATAAAATATTTAGTAGAGTTGGAGCTTCCGATAATATCTCTTTAGGAGAATCTACTTTTATGGTAGAAATGAATGAAACAGCAAACATATTAAATAACCTTTCAAAAAGAAGTTTTCTTATATTAGACGAAATAGGAAGAGGGACCAGTACTTATGATGGGATTTCAATAGCAAAATCTATCATAGAATTTTTACATGAAAAAAATTTTCGTCCTATAACCTTATTTGCGACACATTATCATGAATTAAATGAAATGTGTTTTTTTTTCAAAAGAATAAAAAATTATCATATATCTGTAAAAAAAACAAATGATAACATTATTTTTATGCGAAAACTAATAGCTGGAGGAAGCGAACATAGTTTTGGTATTTATGTAGCTAAAATATCAGGTATTCCTATAGAAATTATTGAAAGAGCAAAGAAAATATTAAATACATTAAAATCAAAAAAATCAAAAATAAATAAAACAGAGATAAACAAAAAAAAGGCTTTTTATTTACTTAAAAAAATAATTTTATCCTTAAAAACAATAAAAAATATCGAATCTTTATCATTGCAAGACGCTACTATTAAAATTCATGAAATTAAAAATTTGTTAGATTGTTAAAATTTACTATATTGTTATTGAAATTATTCATTAAAAATCAACGCGAGAATAGCTCAGTTGGTAGAGCACGATCTTGCCAAGGTCGGGGCCGCGGGTTCAAATCCCGTTTCTCGCTTTTTAAGCACCCGGATGGTGGAATAGGTAGACACACAGGACTTAAAATCCTGTGATCATTGTGATCGTACGGGTTCAAATCCCGTTCCGGGTATTTTTTTTATTTACTATAATTAAAATAATTAGGTGACTCTTTAGTAATGTTTACACTGTGCGGATGATTTTCTTTTAATCCTGAATTTGTAATTCTTACAAATTTTCCCGTTTTCATAAGTTCAATAACACTGGAAACTCCACAATATCCCATTCCGGAACGTAATCCGCCACAAATCTGATAAATTACATCTTTCATTTTACCTTTATAAGGAACTATAGCCTCTATTCCTTCCGGTACTGATTTTTCATTAAACTGAAAATAACGATCTTTACTTCCTCTTTTCATAGCTATTAAGGATCCCATTCCAACATAAGTTTTAAATTTTCTCCCTTGAAAAATGACCTCCTCTCCTGGAGCTTCGTCTGTCCCTGCAAATAAACTTCCAATCATAACAGAACTAGCTCCAGCAGCAATGGCTTTGACGACATCGCCTGAATATCTAATTCCTCCATCAGAAATAACACTAACATTTCTTTTTTTAGCATATTCATATACATCATTAATAGCTGTTATTTGGGGCATCCCTACTCCAGCTATAACCCTAGTTGTACAAATAGAACCAGACCCAATTCCTACTTTTAAAACAGTAGAACCGGCTTCTATTAAATCTTTAGCCCCCTCCCTAGTTACTACATTTCCTGTCAACAATGTTATTTTTGGAAAAGAATTTCTAATTAATTTTATTGTGTCTAATATTCTAGAAGAATGACCATGCGCTGAATCTATAGCTATAATATCAACACCTACTCTAACTAAAGATTCTACTCTTTCTAAAGTTTTTTGATCTATTCCAACAGCCGCACCTATACGTAATCGTCCTCTAGAATCTTTGCAAGCATTAGGATATTCAATCAAATTATCAATATCTCTAATTGTAATTAATCCTACTAATTTGTTACAATCATCCACAATAGGCAATTTTTCAATTCTTTCTTTTAATAAAATATTTTTAGCTTTTTCCAGAGTTATTTTTTTTTTAGATGTAATTAAATTCTCTTTTGTCATTACTTCTTCAACTAAAGAATCTAAATCTGTACGATATTTTATATCTCTTCTAGTAATAATTCCAACTAATGAATGATCTTTTTCTATAACAGGTAATCCAGATATTTTGAATTTTCCCATAAGATATTGAGCATATTTTAATGTTGAATCTCTCGAAAGTGTTATAGGATCATCGATCATTCCACTCTCACTTCTTTTTACTTTATAAACTTCTTCTGATTGATTTTTTATATTCATATTTTTATGAATAATACCTATTCCTCCTTCTCTAGCTATAGATATAGCTAAAGAAGATTCCGTCACTGTATCCATAGCAGCACTTAATATGGGGATATTCATAGTAATATCAGTTGTTAGATAAGTTTTCAGAGAAACTTCTGATGGAAGAATTGAAGAAAAAGAAGGAACAAGTAATACATCATCAAAAGTAAGAGCTTCTTTTAAAATCTTTTTGTTTAAAGACATAAATTTTTATTTTAAAATATATAATTTTGTTTGTTATAGTTGAATAACTAACATAATATTCTTATTTTCAAACTAAAAAGAGAATTATAATTTAGTTATACTCTATTTTTAAAAAAATACAAATAATGATATATTTTTTCATTCCAAATTTTTATATAAATTTGCCCAGAATATGTAATAACTGAAACACTATCGATTATGATGAAAAAATTAAGAATTACAGTCACTACGATCTTGTTAGCAATATTTTTATTTACTATTAGTTGCAACAACAAAAATAAAAATGAAAGTAACTCTACTACAACAGAAGAGGAAAAAACGGCTAATAACAATGAAAATCAAACAGATTCCACTAACACAAACACATCTCCTACAACTAGTGAGGAATCCTCAAAAAACAATAATGAGGAAAACAATAACAACAACAATACATCATCTGAAAAATCTGAAAAAGAAAAAGTAACAACTGAGGAAAACGATAAAAATAATAAATAAAATTTTAAAAGTAAAGTAAAGCAGAAAGAAGCGAAAAAAGAATACAAATACATGTGCTCTTTTTTCGCTTTTCAACTTTTTACTCTTGCTTTTTTTCCTTTTAGATTTCTAAAATAATAAATTTTAGATCTTCTAACTTTTCCTTTTTTGTGAATTTCTATTTTTCGTATATTAGGTTGATTGAAAATAAATATGCGTTCTATTCCTATACCTGAACTTATTTTACGAATAGTAAATGTTTTAGTTAATCCTTTTCCTTGTTTTTTGATAACTACTCCTTTAAAAGATTGAATTCTTTTTTTTTCTCCTTCTTTAATTTCAAAAAAAACAGTAATGGTGTCTCCTGAATGAAAACATGTAAAATGATTTTTATATAAGAATTTATCTTCTACATATTTTATAATATTATGAAACATAATAAGTTAATTTAATCATAATTTTTTGATTTCATATATGATGTTTTTCGATAAAAAATCAGCTCTTTTCCTTGAAACACTTTCTGTGTGTATTCTAATAATATTTTCTGTATTTGATTTTCTTATATGTATCCACTCATTATGTTTCAGATAAATTTTGATTCCATCATTAAAATCTATTTCTTTTTTTTTATACTTTTTTGTTATTGTTTTTAATAACATTTTAACTTTTTCATGAGAAGAAAATCGAATTTTTTTTTTCGACATAAAATAATTAGAATATCTTTTTTTTAATTTAGATAATGAAATATTATCTAATTTAGCTATTTGAGTTAAAAATAATGCAATTCCAATTAACGCATCTCTTCCATAACGGAAATCAGGATAAATAATTCCTCCATTTCCTTCCCCTCCAATAACAGCATGAATTTTTTTCATTTTTTTTACAACATGTGTTTCTCCAACAGGAGAAAAATAATGAGGGACTCCTTTTTTAATGGAAAGATCTTTTAATGCATGAGAAGATGATAGAGTGGAAACAACAGGACCCAATTGATTTTCCAAAACATAATCTGCTATTGATACTAAAGTATATTCTTCTCCAAAAAAATCTCCGTTTTCACATATAAATACTACACGATCTACATCAGGATCTACAGAAATTCCTAAATTTGCTTTTATGTCCGGTACTTTTTTACAGATTTCTTTTAAGTTTTTTTCGATGGGTTCTGGATTATGAACAAAATCACCATGAGGCTCACAATACATTTTAATAACATGAACTCCTAAATGTTTTAATAAAATAGGAACTGCTATTCCTCCTGTAGAATTGATTCCATCTACTACAATTTTTAGTTTAGCTTTTTGAATAATGTTTTTATCTATAATAGGTAATGAAAGAATCTTTTCTATATGTTTTTGAATATAATTTTCCTTATAAAAAAGATTTCCTAATTTTTTATAGGAAGAAAAACTAAAACATTTTCTTTCTGATAAAGAAAACAGTTTTTCAAAATCTTTTTCAGATAAAAATTCTCCATAAGAATTAAATATTTTTAATCCATTCCAATTTTTAGGATTATGACTTGCCGTTAACATTACACCTCCATCAGCTTTTTCATTCATAACGGCTATTCCAATAGTAGGAGTTGTAGATAAACCGATGTTGATTACATCTACTCCAAGACTTTGAAAAGTAATTATTAAAAATCGTTGAAATAAAACAGAAGAAATTCTACCATCTCTGCCTAATATTATAATAAATTTTTTCTTATTCTTATATTTTTTTTTCATCCAGGAAACATATCCTGCTGAAAATTGAATTATATCTATGGGAGTAAGACTATTTCCAACTTGTCCTCCTAATGTCCCCCTTATTCCAGATGAAGATTTTACAAGTGTCAAAAAATAATTGAATTTTTCTTATCAAAAACAAAAATACAAAATTAAATTTTTTGATTTATTCAAATTCTATAACTTTTATGGGATATATTTTATTAATAAAAAATAAAGAAGGGAAAAATACCGTTATAAAACAAATAAAAATAATAGATAAATTGATAATGATAATATGGGATATATTGATAGAAATGGGGACAAAATCAATGAAATATTGCATTTTATTTAATGATATTAAATGAAATTTTTTTTGTATTGTTGATAAAATAATTCCTATGCTGTTTCCTATTATTAACGAAGGCGTTAACACTTGTATAATATAATATAAAAATATTTTATGTATAACTTTATTTTTAGCTCCTAAAGTTTTCAAAATTCCTATGGTTCTGATTCTTTCTAAAAGAAGCATTAAAATAAATACAACTGTATTAATAGTCACGGAAGTAAAAATAATAAGAATAATAATAATAATATTTACGTCAAATATATTTATCCATTTTATAATATCACGACTATTTTGAATAGTTTTTATTGAAAATTCTTTAGGTATTTTATTAAAAATTTTTTTCTTTACATTTTCATAGGATACAAAAATTTCAAATTTTTCTACTAAATCTTTTTTCCATCCGTAAATTTTTTGAATAGATTCTATATTTCCAATAATATATACATCGTCAAATTCTGGAATTCCTGTTTCATATAAACCATAAATTTTAAATTTTTTAGAAATAATAACAGGATTTCCTTTTTTATCAAAAGATAAAAAACCAATTTTCACATTGGATCCAATATTTAATCCTAATGATAAGGATATTTTTTTAGATAAAAAAATATTATGATTATACAAAAAATTTTTTTTAAAAAAATTTTTTCTAAAAAAGAAATATTGAAAAAAAACAGGATTATAATCTTCATATAATCCTTTAAATATGTACCTATCTGTTTTTTTATTTGTAGAAATAATCACATCATTTTCGGCAATTCCATGAATTTGTTTAACTAAATTAGATTGAAAAAATTTTTTTTTCTTATAGAAAAGTAAGAATCCTTTTTTTTTAAATTCTCTTTCTGCAAAAAAAATTTGTCCTCTAACATTTAATAGTTTATCTTTTATAATTTCCTTAAATCCAAACCCAATAGAAAAAGTCAAAATAGCTATAATTAAGCTAAAAATTATTGTTGTTTGCGTTATGATTACTATTGTACGGAGAGTTTTATTTTTTCTACAATCTTCCCAAATTGTTTTTTGGGAAAAAAACCATTCAAAATTCAATTTTATTTTTTAATTATTTCTAAATGTCTTCATTATTAAAATTTATATTATAAGGAGGAGACATAATAAAATTTTCTTTATCAAGAACATTTTTTTTATAATCTTCTTCCCAAGCTAATGAAGTATATTCTTTTTCTTCTAAATTTATAAATTTAGCTTGATCACTTATAAATTTTAAACGAAATTTATCTAACCCCCCATTTCTATGTTTTGCAATTATAATTTCTGCTTGACCTATGCAAGAGTCATTATCTTCATCTGAATCCCAAATTTTAAATCCATAGTATTCAGGTCTATAAAGAAATAAAACTATATCTGCATCTTGTTCAATAGCCCCTGATTCTCGTAAATCAGATAATACAGGTCGTTTACTTCCTCCTCTAGTTTCTACTGCTCTAGATAATTGAGATAAAGCTATTATTGGAATATCAAGTTCTTTAGCTATAGATTTTAGACTTCTAGAAATAACTGATATTTCTTGTTCTCTATTTTGTATTCTAGAACCATAATCATGAATTCCCATTAATTGCATATAATCTATAAACACCAATTTAATTCCATGTTGGGATATTAAACGACGACATTTTGCACGTAAACTAAATATAGATAAAGAAGGAGTATCATCTATGAATAAAGGAACATTTTTCAAATCTTTTGTTTTATTTAACAAATGTTCCCAATCTAATTGAGATAAATTTGCTTTTTTAATTTTTTCTGAAGAAATGCCGGTTTTTGACGAAATTAACTTTGTAATCAATTGAATAGAAGACATTTCTAATGAAAAAATTATAATTGGAATCTTTTGATCTACTACTATATTTTTTACCATAGATAACATAAAAGTAGTTTTTCCCATTCCTGGTCTGGAAGCTAATATAATTAAATCAGAATTCTGCCATCCAGAAGTAATATCATCCAGTTTATGGAATCCAGAAGAAATTCCACTTAAATCCTTCTTTTTCCGTTTTTTAATTTTTTCAATAGCTTTTTGTATAAGACATTGGGTCGTTTCATATTTCTTTGTGATTAAGTATTTTTGATTGATCTCAAATAATTTTGATTCAGCATAATCTAAAAGATCGAAAACATCTGTGCTATCCTCATAACATTTTTTAATAATATTAGAGGATATACTAATTAATTTTCTTAAAATAAATTTTTGAACAACTATACGACTGTGATATTCTATATGCGCAGAAGAAATAACTTTTTGTGTTAATCCAATTAAATATAATTCTCCTCCTATTGATTCCAATTTTTCTATTTTTCTAAGTTCATTTAAAACAGTATACAAATCTATAGGTTTAGAATTATGATACAATTTTTGTATTGCAAGAAATATTTCTTGATGTTCTTTTTTGTAAAAAATTTCTGGAAAAAGTATATCAATAACTTCATCTAAACCTTTTTTATCAATCATAATAGCCCCTATTATAGCCTCTTCTAAATCTAATGCTTGAGGAGGGATTTTTCCTTTTTTCATTATTGAATCTAAACAAAATTGATTCGTTTTTTCCTGTCTAATATTATTCATAAAATTATTTTAAATAAACATAATAAATAGAACAGCTATGGATAAAGTAATTACGAAAATTTATTCATCAAAAAAACCAATAGAAATATACTTATTTTTCCTTTTTTCGATAAGGGATTCTATATTAATTTCAGATAATTGCTTATAATATTTAACAATTTGTTTTTTAACAAATTTAAAAGCTTTTTCTGGGAAAAAATGAGCACCTCCTAAAGGTTC
Source organism: Blattabacterium sp. (Nauphoeta cinerea) (assembly GCF_000471965.1). Lineage (GTDB taxonomy): Bacteria > Bacteroidota > Bacteroidia > Flavobacteriales > Blattabacteriaceae > Blattabacterium. The sequence continues at coordinate 161,216 of NC_022550.1, read as the reverse complement.
TTTAATAACGTCATCTATAAGATTTAATTTATACATATTTTCTGCTGTCAATTTCAATGCTTCTGCTGATTTTTCTTTATTATCACGATTTCCCCAAAGGATTGTAGAACAACTTTCAGGGGAAATAACAGAAAACCAAGAATTTTCCATCATAGATACTTTATCCCCTATTCCTATACCCAAAGCTCCTCCACTAGCTCCCTCTCCTATAATCAATACAATGATAGGAACTTTTAAACACATCATTTCATAAATATTTTTACCTATGGCTTCTCCTTGACCTCTTGTTTCCGCTTCAATTCCTGGAAAAGCTCCTGGTGTATCAATAAAAGTCACTATAGGTTTTTCAAATTTTTCTGCTAATTTCATAAGACGTAAAGCTTTTCTATATCCTTCCGGATTAGGCATACCAAATCTTCTATACTGTCTTTCCTTAGTATTTTTTCCTTTTTGAGTCCCAATTAGCATAAAAACATGATCCTCTATTTTTCCAAAACCTCCTACCATAGCTTTATCATCTCCAAAATTACGATCTCCATGTAATTCTATAAAAGAGTCTTTCTTCGTTATAGAATAAATATAATCTAAAGTATAAGGTCTGTTTGGATGTCTTGATAATTGTACTCTTTGCCAAGGAGTTAGATTACTGTGTAGTTTTTTAATGGTTTTTTCCAATTTCAATTGCAATTGACTGCAAACTTCTTTCATATTTATTCCACTCTTTTTCTCTATTAATACACAATTCATATATTGATCCTGAATATCTTGTATCGGTTTTTCAAAATCTAGATATTCCATAATTAAGTAATAAATGATCGAATATATTCATGATTTGTTAAGGAAATATATTCTGTGGATATTCCTTTTGGACATTCCACTTCACATGCTTTAGTATTAGTACAACTTCCAAATCCTTCTTCATCCATTTTATTTATCATATTCATAACTCTTTTTTTTCTTTCTATTTTTCCTTGAGGCAATAAAGCAAATTGTGAAACTTTTGCTGAAACAAACAGCATTGCCGATCTATTTTTGCATGCAGCTACGCATGCCCCGCAACCAATACATGTAGCAGCATCAAAAGATTTATCAGCTTGATCTTTTGGAATTGGAATCATATTCCCATCTATTGTTTTTCCAAATGTATTTACAGATATATATCCACCTGATATAATAATTCTATCAAAAGAAGATCTATCTACAATAAGATCTTTAATTATAGGAAATGGTTTCGCTCTCCAAGGTTCTACATATATAGTTTCTCCATCATGAAAATGACGCATGTGAAGTTGACAAGTGGTAATTAAATTGTCGGGACCATGAGCTCTACCATTAATATATAAAGAACACATTCCACAAATTCCTTCACGACAATCGTGATCAAAAGATATAGGATCAGTGTCTTTATTATTGCATAATAATATCTGATTATTCAAAAGATCTAACATTTCTAAAAATGAACTATTAGGAGATATATTATCTATTTTATAAGTTTTAAAATATCCCTTTTCTTTACAATTTTTTTGTCTCCATATTTTTAACTTAAACTTCATAAGTTTATTCATAGAAAATTATGTTTTATTTATAAGAACGTGATTCCACTTTTACAAAACTATAATTTAAATCTTCTTTATTCATAATTTCATCACTAATAGGATAATTTTCCTTATATTCCCATATAGATACATATTTATAATGAACATCATCACGAAGTGTTTCTCCTTCCTTTGTTTGATATTCTTCACGAAAATGACTTCCACAAGATTCTTTTCTATTTAAAGCATCCATAGCCATCAATTCGCCCAATTCTAAAAAATCCGCTACACGTTCAGCTTTTTCTAATTCAGAATTTAATCCATCATCAATATTTCCGGGAACAAAAACATTTTTCCAAAATTCATCTCTAAGTTCTTGTATATTTTTTATAGCTTTACATAAATTCATATGATTTCTACTCATCATATTTCCACATAATATTTCCAAGTTTTTTATGAAAAAAATCAACAGGAACATTCCCATTATTTTGAATAAATTTTTTAATTCTATTTTTACGTTTTTTTCTGCTAATTGGAAAGCTATATGTTTTGTAGATATTTTATCTGCAATATATTCAGATAAATAATCCGCTATGGTATATGGTAAAATAAAATATCCATCAGCCAACCCCTGCATCAATGCAGAAGCTCCAAGTCTATTGGCTCCATGATCAGAAAAATTAGCTTCTCCTATAACATAACATCCAGGAATAGATGACATTAAATTATAATCCACCCATAATCCACCCATTGTATAATGTACTGCTGGATAAATTTTCATAGGAGTTTGGTAAGGATTACTATTGGTTATTTTTTCATACATATGAAATAAATTTCCATATTTAGATTCCATTATTTCTTTTCCTAATTTATTTTTATATAATAAATTGGGTTGTTTTATTCCGAGTTCATTTGCTCTTTCTTTTCCATATTTTTCTATAGAAAAACTAAAATCTAAAAATACACCTTCTTGATTTTCATTATTTTCTATTCCAAATCCTTTATCACAACGTTCTTTAGCGGCTCTAGAAGCCACATCTCTTGGAACAAGATTTCCAAATGAAGGATAACGTCTTTCAAGATAATAATCTCTATCATCTTCATTTAGATCCTCAGGTTTTTTATAACCATTTCGTATGGAAACAGCATCTTCCAATTTTTTAGGAACCCATATTCTACCATCATTTCTTAATGATTCAGACATTAACGTTAATTTGGATTGATAGTTTCCATGTACTGGAATACAAGTAGGATGTATTTGAGTATAACAAGGATTTGCAAAAAATCCTCCTTTTTTATGAACTTTCCATATAGCACTTGCATTAGATCCCATTGCATTAGTAGATAGAAAAAATATATTTCCATATCCACCTGAAGCTATGACTATGGCATGTGCTGCATGTTTCTCTATTTCTCCAGAAATAAGATTTCTTGCAATAATTCCTTTAGCTGCTCCATCCACAATAACTAAATCTAACATTTCATGCCGATTGTACATTTTGATTCTACCTATTCCTATTTGTCTAGACATAGATGAATAACATGCCAATAAAAGTTGTTGTCCTGTTTGTCCTTTTGCATAAAAAGTTCTAGAAACTTTAGTTCCACCAAAAGATCTAGTTTCCAAATAGCCGGCATAATCACGAGCAAATGGAACCCCTTGAGCAACACACTGATCTATTATATTAGAAGATATTTCTGCTAAACGATAAACATTTTCTTCTCTAGATCTATAATCTCCACCTTTAATTGTATCATAAAAAAGTCTATAAACAGAATCATTATCTCCTTTATAATTTTTAGATGCATTAATTCCCCCTTGTGCCGCTACAGAATGTGCTCTTCTTGGAGAATCTTGGTAACAAAAGGCTTTTACCTGATATCCTAATTCTGATAAAGAAACAGCAGCTGACCCTCCAGAAAGTCCTGTTCCCACAACAATGATTTCTATATTGGATCTATTGTTAGGAGATACTAATTTTAAAGTGGATTTATGATTTTTCCATTTTTGATCTAACGAACCTATTGGAACTTTTGAATTCAACTTAAAGGGAGTTATCATCGATAAAATATAGATTTATTTATTAAAAAAAAACCAAATGGCAATAATAGAAAATCCGGAACAAATGAACCATAGATATAAAAAACCTAATCTTTGAATCCAAATCAATTTTTTTTCATTAGATAGGCCCAAGGATTGAAAAGAAGACTGAAACCCATGATTCAAATGAATACCTAAAATTAAAAATGAAAATATATATATGAATGTATAAAAAGGATTTTTGAATAAAGAAATAACTATATTGTAATCAGAAATTAAATGATTATGATTTGAGTATTTCATAGGAATCATGAAATGGATAAGATGTAAAATCAAAAAACATAAAATTAAAATCCCTGTATATACCATTGTACGACTACTAAATGTCGTATTAGAACAAGAATTCATGGCATAATCAACTTCTCCTTTTATTTTTTTATTATTCAAATGTAATTTAACTCCTAATAAAATATGAACAATAAAACCTGTAGCAAGAACATATTCCATTATTCGGATAAACATATTTTTTCTCATAAAAAAAACAGCTTGATTAAAAGCTTTTTCTCCTGAAAAAAGAAATAAATTCACGCTCAAATGCAATAATAAAAAAATCATTAAAAAAAATCCTGTAGTAGCCATAACCACTTTTCTTCCAACAGAAGAAGAAAAAAAATTGTAATGATTCACAAATTATAATTTTTTTACGTTGAAATATATGAAATATTTCACAAATAAATTATTTTAATTTCTAATTTTTTGCAATGCTTCTATGAGTAAATCTACATCTTTTTTTTCATTAAAAATTCCAAAAGAAATTCTTATAGGCATTGTTTGATTTAATAAATATTTATTTGTTATAGATTGAATAACATGAGATTCTTCTTGATTACTACTATGACAAGAACTCCCTTTAGAAACAGAAACTCCCATTAGATCTAAATGAAAATAGAACAAATAATCTTTTTTTGTAGGAAATAAAAAATTCAATATAGAAGGAATACTTTTATCAGGATAACATGATAATCCATTGAAAATAACATCGGGAATTATTTTTTTCAATTCTGAAATACAATAAGATTTTAAATTTTGTATTTTTTTTATATGACTTGAAAAATTACAATAAGATAATCGTAAAGCTTCTGATAATCCAGCAATCCCATATATGTTTTCTGTCCCTGAACGAATTCCATGTTCTTGAACTCCACCTGTTATAAAAGGTTTCATTTTTTTTAAAATATTACTTCTTATAAAAGCAAAACCTATTCCTTTTGGTCCATAAAACTTATGTCCACTTGCAGTCGCAAAATCAAAGGATGATTCCTCCATATTTATAGGAAGATTTCCTATAATTTGTATAGTATCTGAATGAAAATAAGCATTATATTTTTTACATAAAAAAAAGACTTGATTTACTTCTAATAAATTTCCAATCTCATTATTAGCATACATTAAACTTACAAGTGTTTTTTTACATATATTCTTTTTTAACATTTCTTCCATATTATTGAAATCTAATATTCCTTCTTCATTATTTGAAACGAAACTTAAAGATATTTTATATCTAACAGATAGATCTAAAATTGTTTGTAATACAGATGGATGTTCTAGTTTAGAACTTATAATATGTTTTATTCCTAAATCTAATATCGAAGATCTTAATACGAGATTATTGGCTTCAGTTCCTCCTGAAGTAAAAATAATTTCAGAAGGAGACGCTTTAATATTTCTAGCAATACAAACTCTAGATTCCTCTAAAATTGAACGAGCTTCTCTTCCATAACTATGTTGCATAGAAGAAGGATTTCCAGGGGAGTATTTTAATGTATTTATCATTACTTTCAAAACTTCCTTTCTTATCGGAGTGGAAGCTGCATTATCCAAATATGCTCGTTTCATTTATCTATAATAAAATTTTTGATAACAATAACATACAAATATATAATATAATGTATTCAAATTCCGTTTGTTAAAAATATATATTAATAAAAAATATCATCTTTAATTTTGTATTGGGGGTTAATGAAAATCTTTTAAAGTCTTCATTAAATATAAATTTTATAGCTTTCGTGAAATATTTGTTGTTTTAATAATGTTATTAAAATGTCTATTTTATTTTTATTTAAATTGAGTGAATATGAAAATAAATGTTGGATTTTCGGTCCTAATGGGGTTTATGATTGGAATTATTACATGTTATTTTTTTGGAAAAAAAATTATATTAAAAAAATATATTCAATTATTAGAAAAAGCTAATTTTCAAGCAAAAAAAATTATAAAAAATGCAGAAAAAGAAGGAGAATCTATAAAAAAAAAGAAGATACTTCAAGCAAAAGAAAAATTTACAGAACTTAAATCTAAACATGAAAAATATGTTTATTTAAGAGAACAAAAAATAATTGATATAGAAAATCAAACAAGAGAAAAAGAAAATAGACTATCAAAAGAAATAGAAATTTATTTTAAAAAAAATAACCGTTTAGAAATACAAATACATGATTACGAAAAAAAATATAAAATTCTTAAAAAGAAACAAGAAGAATTTGAAAATATGCATATTCAACAAGTAGAATTACTTGAAAAAATATCTAATTATTCTTCTGAAGAAGCTAAAAACGAATTAATTGAAATTCTTAAAGGAGAAACTAAAGTAAAAGCACAAACTTATATACAAAATATTATAGAAGAATCACAATTAACCGCAAAAATGGAGGCAAAAAAAATTGTGATTCAAGCTATTCAAAGAATTGGGACAGAACAAGCCGTTGAAAATGCTGTATCCGTTTTTAATATAGAATCAGATGATGTTAAAGGTCGTATAATTGGACGAGAAGGAAGAAATATAAGAGCCTTAGAAAAAGCAACTGGAGTAGAAATTATTGTAGATGATACTCCAGAAGCAATTCTTTTATCTTGTTTTAATCCTATACGAAGAGAAATAGCGAGATTAGCTCTTCATAAATTAGTTATAGATGGACGGATACATCCAGCTAGAATAGAAGAAATAGTAGCAAAAACAGAAAAACAAATTGAAGAAGAAATAATAGAGGTCGGAAAAAAAAACATTATAGATTTAGGGATTCATGGAATACATCCCGAATTGATTAGAATGGTAGGAAGAATGAAATATCGTTCCTCTTATGGACAAAATCTTTTACAACATTCTCGTGAAGTAGCCCATTTATCAGGAATATTAGCTTCTGAATTAGGATTAAACTCTAAATTAGCAAAACGTGCTGGATTATTACATGATATAGGGAAAGTTCCTGAAAATGAATCTGAGCTTCCTCATGCAATTCTAGGAATGCAATGGGCAGAAAAATACGGAGAAAATATAGAAGTTTGTAATGCTATCGGATCACATCATGATGAAATAGAAATGAAAGTATTAATATCACCCATAGTACAAGTTTCAGATTCTATTAGCGGAGCTCGTCCTGGAGTCAGAAGAAATTCTTTTGAATCTTATTCAAAACGGTTAAAAAATTTGGAAGATATAGCGTTAAGTTTTGATGGAGTCAACAAAGCTTTCGCTATACAAGCAGGAAGAGAATTACGTGTATTAGTTGAAAGTGATAAAATTGATGATAAAAAGGCTTTTCAATTATCTTGTGATATAACAGAAAAAATAAAAAACGAAATGACTTATCCTGGTCAAATTAAAGTAACAGTGATTAGAGAAACTAGAGCTGTACAAATAGCTAGATAAAATAATAAAAACCATGAAAGACTCTCCTATTACTTCTTTTATTAAGAAATATTTTCTTCATTTTAACGCTTTGACTTTATCAAAAGCAGCTAAAGCATATAAATATCATATTCAGAATAATGGAAAAATGATGATCACATTGGCAGGAGCGATGAGTACTGCAGAAATAGGAAAAATATTGTCCGAAATGATACGAAAAAATCAAGTTCATATTATTTCTTGTACAGGAGCTAATTTAGAAGAAGATATATTAAATTTAATAGCTCATTCTTATTATAAAAAAATTCCTCATTATAGAGATTTAACTCCTGATGAGGAGAAAAATTTTTTAAAAAAAGGTTATTATAGGGTAACAGACACCTGCATACCAGAAGAACCGGCTTTTAAAGAATTACAAAAACATATGTTAAAAGTATGGATGAGAGCTAAAGAAAAATCAAAACGTTATTTTCCTCATGAATATATTTATCAACTATTATTAGAAAATATTTTAAACCCCTATTACAACATAGATCCAAAAGATAGTTGGGTATTAGCTGCAGCGAAAAAAAATATCCCTATAATAGTTCCAGGATGGGAAGATAGTACAATAGGAAATATTTTTGCTTCTTTTTGTATAAAAAAAATATTTCAACCTATTCTTGTAAAAAATGGAATAGAATATATGATGTATTTAGCGAAATGGTATCAAAAAGAATCAATCAAACATAAAATAGGTTTTTTCCAAATTGGAGGTGGAATATCAGGAGATTTTCCTATTTGTGTAGTTCCTATGTTATCTCAAGACATAGGATTTTATCCTACTCCATTTTGGTCTTATTTTTGTCAAATTTCTGATTCTACAACTAGTTATGGATCTTATTCCGGAGCTATTCCTAACGAAAAAATAACTTGGGGGAAACTAGATAAAGATACTCCAAAATTTATTATTGAGTCAGATGCAACTATAGTTGCTCCACTTATTTTTGCATATGTGTTAAATATGTAATGTTATGTAACTTTATATAAAATATTTTTGTAATGAATAATTTATATGATCTCGTAGTTATTGGTTCTGGACCAGGAGGGTATGTTTCAGCAATTAGGGCAAGTCAATTGGGACTTCGTACTGCTATTATAGAAAAATATCAAGAATTAGGTGGGACATGTTTAAATGTAGGTTGTATCCCTTCTAAATCTCTTCTAGATTCTTCCAAATATTTTTTTTTAGCTAAAAAAAATTATTATTCACATGGAATTTTTTTTGAAAAATTATTTTTTGATTTCAAAAAAATAATGGATAGGAAAAATGAAGTTGTAAAAAATATAAATAATGGAATAAAATATTTAATAAAAAAAAACAAAATTGATTTATATCAAGGAATAGGTTCATTTAAAACTAAAAATATTCTGTATCTAACAGAAGATAATAAATCGTTGCAAAAAAAAAAGAAATACAATTTAAATATTATAATATCCACAGGATCTAAACCTTTATGTTTCCCTTACTTGAACTTTGATATAAAAAATAGAATTATTTCTTCCACAGAAGCTGTTAATTTAAAAGAAATTCCAAAAAAATTAATAATAATTGGAGGGGGAATAATTGGATTAGAATTAGGTTCTATTTATAATAGATTAGGAAGTAAAATTATTATTATAGAAACTATGGATAAAATCATATCAAATATGGACGATTCTTTGAGTAAAGAAATGCAAAAAATATTAGAGAAATCCTCCATGCAAATAGAAACCTCATTATCTGTTACCAATATTTTTAAAAAAAATCATGAAGAAATATCTGTTATTGCAAAATATCATGATGGAAAAAAAGTTCAACTAACAGGAAATTATTGTTTATTATCAATAGGAAGAATCCCGTATACAAAATATCTAGGTTTAGAAAACATAAAAATTGAAACAAGTGAAAAAGGATTTATACTTGTAAATGATAATTTACAAACTTCTATTGACAACATATATGCTATAGGAGATGTTGTAGGAGGAAAAATGTTGGCTCATAAAGCTGAAGAAGAAGGACTATATGCAGTAGAACATATAGTAGGACAAAAACCAAATAAATTAAATTATAATTTAATCCCATCAGTAATTTATACTTATCCTGAAGTAGCCAGTGTTGGACAATCAGAAAATGAAGTGAAAAAAAATAAAATATCATATAATATAGGAATTGTTCCTATGAAAATATTAGGACGAGCTCGTACAAGTGGCTGCACAGATGGGTTTCTAAAAATGATTTCTCACAAAAATACAGATGAAATATTAGGAGTTCATATCATTGGAGATCACGCCGCAGATATGATTATGGAAGCATCTGTAGCTATGGAATTTAGATCCTCTTCAGAGGATATATATAGAATATGTCATCCTCATCCTACTCTCAGTGAAGCATTCAAAGAAGCAGCTCAACTAAATTTTGAAAACCGTTCTATACATACATAAATTAATTCCAACAAATAGTTTTATTTTTAAAAAATTATTGATTTTTTCAAAATATGAATGAATTTAAATGAAAATTGACATATAATTTTTTTGTTTCTTCCATCATCAATTTTTAATTCTAACCTTCATGCAGAAAATTCTTTTTTTGAATAAGTTCTTTTTTATTTTCATAATTATCTTTATCTTGAACACAACATTGAACGGGACAAATCATCATACATTGTGGCTCATCATAAAATCCTACACATTCTGTACATTTTTCTGGAATAATAAAATATATATCTTTTCTTTTGGGTTCGTAAAATATAGTGGGATCCGAGATTTCATTCTTTTTCAAAGAAGTTCCATCTGACATTCTCCATTTTTTTCCGCCTTCATAAATTGCTTGATTAGGACACTCAGGTTCACAAGCTCCACAGTTTATACATTTTTCTGTAATTTTTATAGACATGAAAATAAAAATAATGATTAAAATTTTTGATAAAATAGGATTTTTTTTAAAAGAAGTTAATGAATTTTATGTACATAAAAAGTGTTTATCTAAATATTCCCAAAAGTTTTTTTCTTCTTTTCAAAAAACGATCAATAAAGTAACTACTACAAATGATTGGTTTAGAATAGAGGATTTATTGATAACATTTAGTCAATGGAGCAAAAATCTTAAAAAAGAAAAATTAGAATATTGGATGAGTAAATATTCTATTACAAAAAAAAAATCTAAAAAAATTCTTGTTATTATGCCGGGAAATGTACCGATGATAGGATTACATGATTTTTTGTGTGTGATTTTATCAGGGCATAAGATCATAATTAAATTATCTGAAGAAGATAATTTGTTACTTCCATTTTTATGTGATATGATGATATACGAAAAACCTATGTTTAAAAATAAAATAAAGTTTACAAAAAATATTTTTCATGAAAAATTTGATTATGTAATAGCTACTGGAAATAATAATACAGCTCGTTATTTTGAATATTATTTTAGAAAATATCCTGTTTTGCTTAGAAAAAGTAGAACCTCTATAGCTGTATTACAAGGAACTGAAACAGAAGAAGAATTAATTTCTTTGAATAGAGATATATTAACTTATTCAGGAAGAGGATGTAGGAATGTAGGAAAAATATTTATCCCTTATAATTACAATCTTCATTTGATATTAAAAAAATCATTTATATCTGAATATATTACAAAAAACTACAAGTATACAGATAACTATAAATATTATTTATCTATTTATACTATGAATAAAATCTCTTTTCAAAAAAATCATTTTCTGATTTTAAAAGAAGAAAAGAATTTTTATAATCCAATATCTGTAGTTTATTATGAATTTTATAATGATTTAAATCAGTTAAAAAAAACAATTTTAAAAAATAAGAATAATCTACAATGTATAGTGTCTAAAAATTTTTTAGATAAAGAAATTTTTTTCGGAAAAACACAATATCCAAAATTAGAAGACTATGCAGACGAAATCGATACAATTCAATTTTTAAATTGACAATTTCATAATAAATTGATCTTTATTAAGATTCATTTTATTAGATATAATTCCTTTTACTTTAGGAGCTTTTAGTCCGCTTTTCAATACAATATCGCATACAAAAATACGACATTCATCCCAAATATTTTCTTTTATAAAGTTTTCTAAGGTTTTTTTTCCTCCTTCCACTATCAAAGATAATATTTTCTTTTTATACAAAAAATTCAATATTTGATTTATTATTTTTTTTTCAAAAGAAATTTGAACATATTCTATATTCTCTTGGTTTTCCTTATTTTGTTCTGTAAACACAATAGTATATTGGGATCCATCTAAAATAAAATGAGAATTAGAAATACTCAATTCTCGATCAATAAAAATTCTAACAGGATTTTTTCCAAACCATTTTCTAACATTTAACTTGGGGTTATCATTTAATACAGTTTTTCTTCCTACCAAAATTCCATCTTCTTCAGATCTCCATTTATGATTTAGTTGCCTAGCATATATTCCACTGATCCAATGTCCTTTATTATTTTCTGAATGGATAAACCCATCATAACTTTCTGCCCATTTTAATATAATATAAGGGCGTTTTTTTTTATAGAAAGTAAAAAAACGCTTATTTAAAATACGACATTGATCTATTAAAACATTTTCTATAACTTCAACTCCATATTTTCTTAATTTTTTTATTCCTAATCCTTTTACTTTATCACAAGGGTCTTGTATCCCCACTACTACTCTTGGAATATTTTTTCTAATGATTAAATCCACACAAGGTGGAGTTTCTCCAAAATGAACACATGGTTCCAATGTTACATATAGAGTAGAATCAAAAAATAAATATTTATTTTTTACATTATGAATAGCTAAAAACTCAGCATGATATATTCCTTTTTTATAATGCCATCCTTCCGATAAAACTATCCCATTTCTTTCTATTACACAACCGACCATAGGATTTGGAGATGTAAAACCTAATCCGTTTTTAGCTAGTTGTATAGCTCTTTTCATAAAAATTTCTTTATATTTCATGAATTTCATTTATCCATATATTCCAAGATTCCTCAGCTTGAATGTATAACATTTCTAATCCATTTTTGATTAAAGCCCCATTTTTTTCTGCTTTTTTTAAAAACAAAGTTTTATTGGGATTATAAATTAGATCATAAAAATAATGTTTGGAAGAAATATATTGATATGGTAAAGATGGACATGAATTTATATTAGGATATGTTCCTATAGGAGTACAATTAATAATAATTTTGTACTTTTTTAATAAATTTTTATTGATATCTTCATAAACTAAAAAACCCATATTTTTTTTTCTAGAAACATATTGATGTGAAATTTGTAATTTGTTTAAAACAAATGAAATTGTTTTAGAAACACCTCCAGTTCCCAAAATTAACGCTTTTAAATTTTTTTTATTTGTCAATTTTTTTAAATCTTTTTTAAAAGAATGCTCAAAACCTAAAACATCTGTATTAAAACCAATTTTGCATTTGTTATGAATTTTTACCACATTCACAGATCCTATAGATTTTGCTTCAGGCATGACTTTATTCAAAAAAGGAATAACACTTGTTTTGTATGGAATAGTAACATTACATCCTTTTAAATAAGGATTTTGAAATATAAACAATATATTTTCTATTTTTGGAATATCAAAAATTTTATAATCTGCATTAGCAATAAATTCTTTTTTAAATTTTTTTAAAAAAAATATTCTAGAAAAAGAATATTTAATATCTTTTCCTATCAAACCGTAAATTTGTGTTTTTTGATGTATCATAAAATAACAAACACAAATTTATTCTTCTTTTTTCAATTTCATACGTTCTCTATATTTCGCTCTTAATATTTCATTTCTTCTCCCTTCAGATGGTTTGATATATTGTTGCTTTTCTCTAAATTCTTTTAAAATACGAGTTTTGTCAAATTTTTTTTTACTTTTTTTTAAAGCTTTATCAATTGATTCTCCTTCTCTAACAGTAGTAATTAAGATCATAAAAAACTTAATAAATAATTATGTATATATATATGGACACTATCGGATTTGAACCGATGTCCTCTACTCTGTCAAAGTAGCGCTCTAAACCTACCTGAGCTAAATGTCCTTCAAAATCAACAAAATTAAGTATTTTTTAATAACTATAACAGATTATAAATAATTTACATTTCTTTTATGTCTTGTAATATTCTAAAAAAATCTTTAAAGTATTTAAAGGGATTAAGCTTGAATAAAGCATATTTATTAAACACTGAATTGAACCTTTACACATATGAAGATTTACTTTTTTTTTATCCTAAAGGATATATGCATTTGTTCACATTGAATAATATATCAGAATTATCAAATAATAATAATAATGATTTTATACGAGTATTAGGTAAAATAACCAATATTGAAGAAATAAACTATAAAAATAAAAAAGGAAAAATATTAATAGCATATTTGGAGGATAAAACAGGTTTTGTTGAATTAGTTTGGTTTAAAAAAAATAATTTTATAAGAAGCATCACAAAAAATATTACAGTAATGGTTTCTGGAAGAGTCAAATATTTTCAAAAAAAAATTCAAATTATTCATCCAAACATTAAAGAATTTTATTCTTCATCTTCAAAATCTTCAATAAAGAAAGATTCAATATTCCCTATATATTCTGTTCCTAAAAATTTAAAGGAAAAAGGAATAAATAATTCATTTATGATCAATTTATTACAAAATATTATCAAAGAATTAAAAAATAATATAAACGATTTTTTTTTTCAAGATTTTCTTAATAAAAAACTGATGTCAAGAAAAAAAGCTTTAATTCAAATTCATTTTCCAGAATCTGGTGATTTATTGCTACAAGCACAATATTCTTTGAAATTTGAAGAATTATTTTTATTAAAATTATTTTTTTTATATAAAAAAAAAGTAACATATAGTTATCCTTTTACAAAATTAGGTAATAATTTTCATACTTTTTACAAGTATTTTTTACCTTTTTCTTTAACAGTAGAACAAAAAAAAGTATTTAAAGAAATATGGCATGATTTGAAAAAACCAACTCAAATGAACCGATTATTACAAGGAGAAGTGGGGTGTGGAAAGACGATTATAGCTGTATTATCAATGCTTGTAGCTTTAGATAATGGATTTCAGTCTTGTTTAATGGCTCCTACTGAAGTTTTAGCGATACAACATTATTATTCTATAAGCAAAATGTTTTCAAAAATCGGAATTAAAGTAGCTTTATTGACAAGTTCTATTTCTGATTCTACACGAAAATCTCTTTATCACGATATCTTGACAAGAAAAATTTCTATTGTAATCGGAACACATTCTTTAATTCAAGAAAAACTTCAATTTCAAAATCTGGGATTAGCAATAATAGATGAAGAACAACGTTTTGGGGTAGAACAAAGAGAAAAAATTTGGAAAAAAGACAACAAACCTCCTCATATTTTAATTATGACGGCAACTCCTATTCCTAGGACATTAGCAAAAATTATTTATCATGATTTAAATATTTCTATTATAAAAAAATTGCCTTTAGGAAGAAAACCTATTAAAACTGTTCATTTTTGGAATAAAAATAGGGATCAAGCTTTCAAAATAATAAAAGACCAAATTTTAGAAGGTAGACAAATTTATATTATATATCCTACTATAAATACTTCTTTAAAGTATAAAAACTTAATGAAAGGGTATCAAGAAATTAAAGAAAGATTCAAAAATTTCAAAAATGAAATTGGAATTTTACATGGAGAAATGAATTTTCAGGATAAAAATATTCAAATTGATCGATTATTACGTGGAAAAATTAAAATTTTAATATCAACTACAGTTATAGAAGTGGGAGTCAATGTCCCCAATGCATCAGTTATTTTGATAGAAAATGCAGATTGTTTTGGTTTATCTCAATTACATCAATTAAGAGGAAGAGTAGGGAGAGGGATTCATCAAAGTTATTGTCTTCTTATTACTAATCATAAAATTAGTGTAGAAGGTATTTTTAGAATTAAGAAAATGTGTGAAACAAACAAAGGATTAGAAATAGCTAAAGAAGATCTAAAATTACGTGGTGGTGGAGATTTAATAGGAACTAAACAAAGTGGAAAAAGTCATTTCCGCATCATAGATTTAATCAAAGATTATAAATTAATCAAGGAAGTTTTTCCAATCGCTAGAAATTTTTTTAAAGAAAATCCTAATTTCTTGAATGAGAACAAAAATATTTTTTATGAATACTACAAAAATAAATTTAAAATTTATAAATAAGTCAATTCATGAATTATTTAAATAGTTATCAACAAAAGATTATAGAAACTATTAATGGGCCCATATTAGTTATTGCTGGAGCAGGATCAGGAAAAACTCGTGTTATTACACATCGTATTGTTCATATGATTCAAAACATAGGAATCCCTCCTTCCAATATATTGGCTTTGACCTTTACCAAAAAAGCTGCTATAGAAATGAAAAATCGTATTTATAATATGATGATGAATAGAACAGATTTTGATCAAATAACCATAGGGACTTTTCATTCTATATTTTCCAGTCTTTTAAGAAAAGAATCTCATTGGTTAGGATTAAAATCGAATTATACTATTTATGACCAGAAAGATTCAGAAAATCTTATAAAAAAAATATTAGAAAACATAAATATCAACAATACATACTTAAATTATAAAGATATAAGAAAAAAAATTTCTGAGTATAAAAATAATTTATACGACTTTAATCAAAAAAAGTTAAAAAAAGACAAGGAATTAGAGTTTTTTACGAAAATTTATAAAATTTATACAAAACGTTGTTTTCAAGCAAATGTATTAGATTTCGATGATATATTACTTCATACGAATCATTTATTTTTTTATTTTCCAAATGTTCTTAAAGCATATCAAAAAAAATTTAATTATATATTAATTGATGAATATCAAGATACCAATTTATCTCAATATACTATTATAAAAAATTTAGCTTTTCAGCATAAAAATATTTTGGTAGTAGGAGATGACGCTCAAAGTATTTATGCTTTTCGTGGAGCTAATATTTCAAATATTTTAAATTTTCATCTTGATTATAAAAATGTTAAAATTTTTCGTCTTGAACAAAATTATCGCTCCACTAATCACATAGTACAAGCTTCTAATAACATTATTTCTTTTAATAAAAATCAAATTTTTAAAAAAATATGGACAAATAATGAAAAAGGAGAAAAAATAAAAATATATTGTGCTAATTCTGAATTAGAAGAAGCAGAATATGTTGCTTCTTCTATTCTTTTTATAAAAGAAAAAACAAATTTTCAATTTGAAAATTTTGCTATTCTTTATAGAGCAAATATACAATCACATATTATAGAATATTCACTCAAAAAAAAAAACATTCCATATCATATATATGGATCCATATCATTTGAAAAACGAAAAGAAATTCGAGATTTTCTAGCTTATCTTAGAGTTATTGTGAACCCCAATGACGAAGAATCTTTATTCCGTATTATAAAAAAAATAAACACAAGAATAGTAAAAAATATATTAAACTTATTTCAAAAAAAAGGAATCGCAGTTTATAACATAATAAAAAATATTAAAAATTATCAATATTTATTAAAAATTAATAATAAAACAAAAAATAGATTTATAAGTGTAATTTCTACAATAGAAAAATTACGTATTAATATAGAACAAGATAATGCGTATATAATAGCAAAAAATGTGGTAAGTTTTTTATTAAAAGAAAATTCTAAAAATTATGATCATAAGGATTTTCAATACATACTTTATAATATATATCAACACGTCAAAGAACAAAAAAAATTGAAAAAAAATGGAGATACAAGTTTATCTGGTTTTTTGCAATGTTTTTATTTGGAAATGAATGAAAATATTGATCATAAAAAAAATAAAGTTTCATTAATGACAGTTCACTTATCTAAAGGATTAGAATTTCCCATTGTTTTTATTGTGGGACTAGAAGAAAATTTATTTCCATCCAAATCAAATTTAAAAACCCCTCTAAAAATAGAGGAAGAACGTCGTTTATTTTATGTTGCTTTAACTCGAGCTCAAAAAAAAGCAATACTCACTTATACAAAATATAGATTTATATGGGGGAAAAAAAAAGAAAATATTCCTAGTCGTTTCATTAACGAACTTCATAAAAATTTTATTGATATAAAAAATCATATAATATCAGAGAAAAAAAAAATTCGTTCTTTAAATCATTTTCATAATCATGAAAATGATAAATATTTAGGAATTAAAAAAGGAATAAAAATTTTTCACAAAGATTTTGGAGTAGGAACCATTATAGAACTACAAAATCAAAATAAAATAGCCTTAATAAAATTTCAAAAACTGGGAGAAAAAAGAATTTTGATAAAATTGAATAAACTTGTTATTTACTCATAACAATTATGGATGATTCAAAAAAAATTAAATTAAATTTTTATTATCAGAAAATAATTTTTTTTGTGGCGATTATTTTATTTTTCATAAAACTAATCACTTGGCATATAACTTCTTCCCTCTCTATATTTAGCGATGCTATAGAAAGTTTCATTAACATTATTAGTGGTTTTATTGGACTATGTAGTCTTTATATATCCTCTTTACCTAAGGATCAAAATCATCCATACGGGCATGGTAAAATAGAATTTATATCAACAGCTATAGAAGGGTTTTTAATTTTTATAGTAGGTCTTACTATTTTTACAAACACTTTTATACGTATTAAATATAATATACATGAAATTATTTTATCAAAATTAGATTATGGTTTACTTTTGATGTCTTTTACCGGAATCATTAATTATTTACTAGGCTTTTTAGCCTGTAAAATAGGACATAAAAATGGAGCTTTAACATTAATAGCTAGCGGGAAACATCTTCAAATCGATACTTATTCTACTTTTGGAATAGTTGTAGGATTAATTATATTAAATATTACCAAATGTATATGGATAGATCCTATTATTTCGATTATTTTTTCATCCGTAATTTTGTATACAGGATTCAAATTATTGAGGAATGCTGCAGCTGGAATTATGGATGAATATGATAAAAAACTTTTGAAAAAATTATCATTTTACTTAAATGAAAAAAGAGATATTTATTGGATTGATCTCCACCATTTAAAAATTATTAAATATGGGAGTGCGTTGCATATAGATTGTCATCTAATTGTTCCATGGTTTTTTAATGTCAAAGAAGCTAATGAAGAAGTAAAAAAATTAACTCAGTTAACTAAAAAAGAATTTGGATCTAAAGTAGAATTATCAGTTCACGTTGAAGCTTGTTCTAATACTCATTGTATATTTTGTTTGAATCACTTTTGTAAAGTAAGAAAAAACCTTTTTCAAGAAAAAATTCTTTGGACTTTAGATAAAACATCTTATTATAACAAAAATAAATAAATATTTAAACTTTAAACTATGGAATACAACACGAATCGTTTCAAATTGGTGATACCAGAATATGGGAGAAATATTCATAAAATGATAGACTACGCCATACAAATAAAAAATAGAAAGAAAAGAAACCGCTATGCATGGGGTATTATTAAATTAATGACAAGTTCTACTTATCCTAAATTTCATAAATCAATTCATGTTTTTCAACATAAACTATGGAACCAATTGCTTATTATGTCTAAATATCAATTAGATATTGATTCTCCTTTTCCTAAACCTAGCCCAAAAGAAATATACAATATGAATTTTTACAATAAAAAAGTAGTGTATCCTGAATATTTGACTAATTTTAGATATTATGGAAAAATAATAAGAAATATGATTCATGTCGCAATACATTGCAAAAATACACAAAAAAAAGAAGGATTATTTTATGCTATTGCTAACACAATGAAAAAAAATTATTTAAGATGGAATAAAAATATGGTGGAAGATGACATCATATTTAAAGATTTAAAAGAACTTTCAAAAGGAAAAATATGTTTAATGAATAATACAGATGCATTATTACAATGTTCTCATATTTTAAAATATAAAAAAAAGAAAAATCTTATTAATAAATAAAATTAGTTTTAAATCATTATTTATAATGGATGTTTTCAGAATAAGAGGAGGATTTCCTTTAAAAGGAGAAATTCAACCACAAGGTGCTAAAAATGAATCTTTGCAGGTATTATGCGCGGTCTTATTGACTCCAGAAAAATTGAGAATTAAAAATATTCCAGAAATAGGAGACGTTAAATGTTTAATGCAGATTATTAAATATTTAGGAGTTTTAGTCAAAAGAAATGGAATTGGAGATTATACTTTTCAAGCAAAAAATATAAATACTGAATATTTAAATACGAAAAAATTTTGTGAATATGTAAAATCTATCAGAGGATCAATTATGATTGCAGGTCCTTTACTTGCTAGATTTGGAAAAGTTTGTATTCCAATTCCTGGAGGAGATAGAATAGGAAGACGACGTTTAGATGCTCATTTAACAGGATTAAAATCATTAGGAATCAACATACATTATAAACACAAATATTTTGATTTATGTATTAAAAACAGCTTGACTGGAGGGTATATTTTAATGGAAGAGGCTTCTGTTACTGGAACAGCTAATGTCATTATGGCTGCTACTTTAGCCAAAGGAAAAACTACTATTTATAACGCAGCTTGTGAACCTTATATTCAACAATTATGCAAATTATTAAACAAAATGGGGGCAAAGATTAAAGGAATAGGATCTAATTTAATTAATATAATTGGAGTTAAAGAATTAGGGGGGGGTGTACATACCATATTACCTGATATGATCGAAATAGGAAGTTGGATTGGATTGGCTGCTATTACTTGTTCTGAAATCAAAATTAAAAACGTTAATTGGGAAAATTTAGGAATTATTCCTTACACATTTCGTAAAATGGGAATTAAATTAGAAAAAGAAAAAGATGACATTTATATTCCATCACAAAAATCTTATCAAATTAAAAAATCATTCAATAATGCAATATTAACAATATCTGACGCCCCATGGCCTGGATTGACTCCAGATTTATTAAGTATTTTAACTGTCGTAGCTACTCAAGCTGAAGGAAGTGTTTTAATTCATCAAAAAATGTTTGAAAGTAGATTATTCTTTGTAGATAAACTTATTGAAATGGGAGCTCAAATCATATTATGTGATCCTCATAGAGCTACTGTTATAGGATTAAATCATCAATCTTCTCTTAGAGGAGCGGTATTAAATTCTCCAGACATAAGAGCAGGGATCTCTCTTCTTATAGCAGCACTATCTGCCAAAGGAACTAGTATTATTAAAAATATAGAACAAATAGATAGAGGATATGAAAATATAGATAAAAGATTACGTATTTTAGGAGCAGATATTCTAAGAATAAAGGAGTAATTTTTCCTCAATTGAGTTTTAATCAAAAATATTTGATTCTTTATGTAGAAATACAAAAATTCGTAATTTTAATTTGATCAAAATTAATAATTTAACACTTTTAAACAAAGAATGATATATTTTTTGTGATACATGAAATATGTGTGTTATTTCAAAATCATATAACTTTACATATCATACCAATAAAAATAAACAAATTAAATGAAAAAGATCAAAAAATAATAACGAAAAATTATGACAAAATTTGAATATATAACTAAAGAAGGATTAGAAAAATTACAAAAAGAAATAGAAAGGTTAGAAAACATAGAACGCCCGAAAATATCTATGCAAATTGCAGAAGCTAGAGACAAAGGAGATTTATCAGAAAATGCGGAATATGATGCGATAAAAGAAGCTCAGGGTTTTTTAGAAATGAATATAGCTAAATTAAAAAAAAAATTATCTAATGCTCGTATCATAGATGGATCACAAATTAATAGAACTAGAGTTTCTATTCTTTCCACGGTAAGAGTCAAAAATTTAACCTATGGAGGAGAACAAATATATACTTTAGTTCCAGAGGGAGAAACAGATTTAAAATCTGGAAAAATATCCATAAATACTCCTATATCAACAGGATTACTTGGAAAACAAGTGGGACAAATAGCCCATATTAAATTACCCAATAAAATGATACTTGATTATGAAATATTAGAAATAGCATTTCATGAATAATAATAACATATTTCAAAAAATAATTGATGATAAAATTTTATCTTATAAAGTAGCGGAAAATTCTGATCATTTAGCTTTTTTGGATATTTATCCTATAAAAATAGGACATACTTTAGTCATACCAAAAAAAACTAATGTAGATCAAATTTTTTCTTTGTCAGAGAAAAAATTTATCTCTATTATGTCTTTCACGAGAAAAGTCGCTTTAGGGATAAAAAGAATCATTCCTTGTAATCGTGTAGGTGTATTTATTATGGGGTTCGAAATTCCTCACGTACATATTCATTTAATTCCTATGGATAAAGAAAGTGATGGAAATTTTTCCAAAAAAAGAATGATTTTGTCTTCAAAAAATTTTCTAATTTTATCAGAAAAAATAAGAAAATCCATTCAATTCAATTAAGATAAAAATGTAAATTTTTTTAATGATTCCAATGAAATAGGATTTTTAATCCTTTTATTGTATGTAATTTATCTTTTATATGAATTTTTTTTGTTAAAGGTGTATATATATGAGAAAGTCCTCCAGTAGCTATAACAAAACAATTTTTTTTCAATTCTTGATTCACCCTATTTATTAATCCTTCAACCATACTTAAATACCCATATATAATTCCACTCTGAATACATGTTTCTGTATACTGCCCTAGTATACTAGGAGGTTTTTTTAATTCAATTTGTGATAATTGCGCTGTATTTCCAATCAATGCTGTTAAAGAAGTATTAATGCCAGGAGCAATAATAACTCCTTGAAGATTTCCATATTTATCTATACAAGTTAAACTTAATGCCGTACCAAAATCAACGACTAAAGTAGGATCTTGATTGTTATATAATGTATATGCCGCTATAGCGTTAGCATACAAATCGGTCCCCAATTGATGAGAATAATGTTTTATAGGAGAAGCAGAGTTTCTATCAACTATAATAGGTTTTATTTTATGTATTTCATATAAAGATTGTTCTACGATATTTGTAAGAGGAGGAACTACTGATCCAATGACAATATTTTGTATAAATTTTGAAAAAATTCCATATTGTTGATATATGTTTCGAAATAACAAAATATATTCATCTAGTGATCTATGTGGATGACTATTAATAATCCACGAACAATTACATTCTAAATTATAATTATGATCAAATAGTCCAAAACGAAGACTGGAATTTCCAATATTTATTGTTAACAACATGGGTTACTTCATTTTTGAATGTTCAAAATGTGTTTTAAAACAAATAATTGTTTTTTTGTAACTTCATATATATTCTATTTATTATATTATTATAATATATGACTAATATTTATAAAATAAATTTTAAAATAAAAGGAAAAGGAATTCCTATAGTATTATTACATGGATTTATGGAAAGTTTAGAAATATGGAATTCCATATATTATAATATTTCGAATAAATATAAAGTTATTTTAATTGATCTTCCAGGTCATGGAAAGAGTATTCTAACATTAAAAAAAAATACAATTTTTACAATGGAAAAAGTTGCAGAAATTGTAAAAGAAACTCTAATCAAAGAAAATATACAAAAAGCGATTTTTGTAGGACATTCTATGGGGGGATATGTTGCTTTAGCAATGGCAGAAAAATATCCAGAAATGTTTTTAGGTTTATGTTTACTTCATTCTACAACAAAATCAGATACACTTGAAAAAAAGAAAAACAGGATTCAATCTATTCAATTAGCCATTTATAATTATCCATTATTTATATCCACAAGTATAAAAAAATTGTTTTATTATAAAAAATTATCTTCTTTACAAGAAGATATTTCTTTTGTGAAAAAGATAGCCTCAAATACTCATATTAATAGCATCACTTCTTTTTTAAAAGGAATGTCTATTCGAAAAGATAGAAAATTTCTGTTGAAAAAAACTAAATTTCCAAAACTATATATAGCTGGATTGTACGATTTAATTCTTGATATAAAAAATATTTATGAAGAAACTAAAAATGGAAATCAAGTTTATTTTTTAGCTATACCTACAGGTCATATGGGACATATAGAAGAACCTAAAAAAATAGTAAAAATATTAGAAAATTTTATAGATTTTTCTATAAAAGAAAGGTTATGAACAAAAAAAAATTGCGTGAAAAATATTTATGTATAAGAAAGTCTATTTCTAGAATAGAAATTATAAAAATGAGTTACGAAATTTTCTTTCATTTGAAGAAAATATTTTTTCTATGGAAAAAGACATATTATCATATTTTTTTACCTATACATGAATATAAAGAAGTAGATACATTTATTATAATTGATTTTTTATTCAAAATAGGAAAGTGTGTCACTATACCTTGTTCAAATTTTAGAAATTTATCTATAGAAAATTGTTTATTTCATAATAATACTATATTAATAAAAAAGAAATATGGAATTTTGGAGCCTATTCCTGTACATAAATCTATTGTTTCAATCTCTTTAATTGAAGTTATATTTGTCCCTTTATTAATATTCGATTTAAAAGGTTATAGAATAGGTTACGGAAAAGGTTTTTATGATAGATTTATTCCTTTATGTGAAAAAAATGTTATTAAAATAGGTTTAAGTTTTTTTTATCCCATCAAAAAAATTGAAAATCCCCATAAAAACGATTTGTTAATAGATATAGGAATAACTCCCAACCATATTTTTTTCTTTTAAAAAATTCAATAAAAAAAAACTTTGAATATATCCCAAATAATAATTAACATCATAATTAAACTAATTATTATAAATCCATAAATAGTAGAACGTTCAATAATTTCTTCATTTATTTTCTTTTTTGTTATCATTTCTATCATGATAAATAATATATAACCACCATCTAATGATGGAATAGGAAATAAATTTAAAAAAGCTAACCAAATGGATAAAGTAGCTGTTAAAGTCCAAAAAATATCCCAATTCCATTGAGATGGAAATTCTCTAGCTATAGAAAAAAAACTACCTATTTGTTTATAAGCTTTAGTTTCTATATGAAAAACATTTTTTAAAAAAAATATTTGATTTTTTAGAACATCCCAAGTTTTTTTTATTCCATGAGGAATGCTATCAAAAAAAGAATAATTCTTTTTTTCAAATAAAAAAATTTGACCTAACTCCGTAAAATTTTTTAAATAAATTCCCAAAATTCCTTTAGAATCTAAAAAAATTTCTTTTTGAATAAGTTTTCCATTTCTATTAATGGATATTAATATGTTTTCATTATTATATTTTGATAATAAATCTTTTAATTGATCAGAAAAAAGAACAAATTCAGAATTAATAGCTAATATTTCATCATTGTTTCTTAATCCATATTTTTCTGCTTTAGAATTTTTCATAACATAATTGATGATAGGAGGAACACGAGGTTTAATAAAAAAATTAAGTTCTTTTCTATCAAAAAGAAGTTTTTTTTTGTCATTATTTAATAATAATTTTACAATATTCCCCATACGATCTACAGTAATAGAATTTCCTAAAAGAATTTCCTTAGTAATATCTTGAAAATAAGGAATATACTTATCATTAACGGATAAGATTTTATCTCCATTTTTCAATCCTATTTTTTCTCCTAAAGAATCAACTTCTATCCCGTATTTAACATTTTTTGTAGGAAGATAAGTTTCCCCATATTTAAATAATAAAAAAGTAAAAATTAAAACGGCTAACAATATGTTAAAAAGAATCCCTCCAGAAATGATCAATAATCTTTTTATTGCAGATTTAGAACGAAATTCCCAATTATTAATTTTATTTTTCGATGAAATGTTTTTATCATCCATCATCATTCCAGATATTTTAATATATCCACCTAAAGGCAGCCAACCTATTCCATAAATAGTATGTCCTATTTTTTTTTTAAAAATGGAAAACCAGGGATCAAAAAATAAAAAAAACCTTTCAACTCTAACTTTAAACAATTGAGCTAGAATAAAATGACCTAATTCATGAATAACAATTAATATAGAAATACTAAGTAGTAATTGTATAGATCTAGTTAAAATTGATGACATTTATAAAATTTAAAAAATAAAAAAGATAAATTTAAATCTTTATTCCAAAATAAAATATATTTTGAATTTATCTAATCTGAAAAAAGGAGAGAAAGGAATTATTAAAGGATATAAAAATGATAATTTTCCCATAAAATTATTAGAATTAGGAGTTTTACCTGGAGTAAAATTCGAAATTCTTTTTGTTTCTATTTTTGACGATCCATTATGTATAAGATACGATCAATCTTGTTTAGCTTTACGAAAAGAAGAAGCTGAAAATATCATAATAGAACCTTTGATAGAAATTAATAAATGTCAAAAATTAAATTAGCACTTGTAGGAAACCCAAATGTAGGAAAAACTTCTTTATTCAATAAATTAACTGGACTGAATCAAAAAGTCGGAAATTATACAGGAGTTACAGTTGACAAAAAAATAGGATATTTTTATTATGAAAATATATATTATCAAATCATAGATCTTCCTGGAACTTATAGTATATATCCTTCATCTGAAGATGAAGAAGTTGTTTGCAGATTGCTAAGCAATAGAAATGAATTAGACTATCCAGATAAAATTATAGTAGTAGCAGATTCATCTAATTTAAAAAAAAGTCTTCTTTTACTTAGACAAGTACAGGATTTAGGATTCCCTGTTCTTTTTGCATTAAATATGCTTGATGAAGCAAAAAAAAAGGGAATATTCATTAATATAAAAAAATTGAAAAAATTTCTTATAACAGAAATTGTTTTGATTAACGCAAGAAAAGGAATAGGATTAAACGAAGTTAGAAAAAAAATAAAAAATTTAAATAATAAAAAAACAAAAAAAATTTATTTTTTCAATCCAGGGTCATATTATTCTCTCGCTATTAATGATGTGAAAAATAATTTTAAAGTAAATACTTACCAAGCTTGGCATTATTTAGCACATGATATAAAATTTTTAAAAGAAAAAGAAAATTATTTATTAAAAATAAAAAGGAAACATAATATTACCCCAAAAAGGTTACAAATAAAGGAAACATTAGATAGATATGAGGAAATAGGAAAATTTTTTTCAAAAATAATTTCTGAATTAATATCGGAGAAAGAAAAAACATATCTAGAATTTTCAAAAAAAATAGATAATTATTTAATTGTACATCCTTTTTGGGGTTATTTTATTTTTTTATTTTTTTTATTTTTCATTTTTCAATGTATTTTTTTTTGGTCAGAAATTCCTAAACAATTTATAGAATTATTTTTTTCTTTTATCCAAAAAAAATTATATAATTTTTATCCTGGTCCTTTAAATAATTTTTTTTTGCAAGGAATATTACCTGCAGTTAGTACTATTGTTTCTTTTATCCCCCAAATTTCTGTTTTGTTATTTTTTCTTCTTATTATGGAAGAAAGCGGATATATAAGCAGAGTTATATTTTTAATGGATCGAATTATGAGACCTTTTGGATTAAATGGAAAAAGCGTTGTCCCTCTTATTTCGAGTATAAGTTGTGCTATTCCCGCAATCATATCAGCTAGACATATAGAGAATCCAAGAGATCGTTTAATTACTATTTTAGCGACTCCTTTTATGACTTGTTCTGCAAGATTACCTGTTTATACTCTAATTATATCTATAATTATACCGGACCAAAAATGGTATTTTATTCAGCTGAGAGGAGTAGTTCTTATGGCTATGTATATCTTAGGAATCATATCTGCTTTGAGTGTTTCAATAATTTTACACCAATTTTTAAAGAAAAATTATAAAAGCCATCTTTTAATGGAGATCCCGACTTATAAAATTCCTATATTTAAAAACATATTAATTACTTTATGGATTAATCTTAAATCATTTATTATAAATGCCGGAAAAATGATCTTTTTGATTAATATATTGATTTGGGTTTTAGGAAGTTTCGGCCCTTCAGAAAATTTATCTAAAAAAAATTTTATTCTAAATGTAGAAAAAAAAGAATTACCTTATTCTTATTTAGGCTTGTTAGGAAAAAAAATGGAACCTATAATTTATCCATTAGGATATGATTGGAAAATTGGGATAGGGTTGTTGTCATCTCTTATAGCAAGGGAGGTTTTTGTAAGTACTATGGCCTCTGTGTACAGTATAGAAGAAAAAGATAATTTTTTAAAAGAAAGAATGAAAAAAGAAATATATCCTGAAACTAAAAAACCTATTTATAATTTAGCAACAGGAGTTTCTTTACTATTTTTTTATGCATTTTCTATGCAATGTATGAGCACTTTATCCATAATAAAAAAGGAAACAAAATCTTGGAAATGGCCAATCTTACAATTTATTTTTATGACTTTATTAGCATATATAGCTTCATTATTAATATATCAAACATTAAAAGAATAATAGAAAAATAAAATGTGGCAGTATATTATAATAGGTTTATTTTTTTTATACTCAATTTTTTGTTTATTTAAAAAATTGTTTAATTTTTTTTATTTAAAAAAAAATTTATGCAAAAAAAAATGCAATTGTAAATTATAAAAATTTTATTTATTCATTTTTTCAATGGAATCATATATGGTATTTCTAAACACATCGGATAAAGACATTCCAAATTCTTTCAATTGTTTTGGAAAAATGCTTTCTTCTGATAGACCTGGCACTGTATTTATTTCTAAAAAATAAGGTTCTTCATTTACAATAATATATTCTGCTCTAGATATTCCTGATAAATTTAGAAAATTATATATTTTTTTTGCTATTTTTCGTATTTTATTTTCTGTATTGGGAAACAATTTTGCCGGAGTGATTTCTTGAGATTTTCCAGAATATTTTGATTCAAAATCAAAAAAATCGTTTTGACTAATTATTTCTGTTATTGGTAAAACAATAACTTCATTCTTAAATGAAAAAACACCTACAGACACTTCTTTCCCTTCAAGAAAAGATTCAATAATAATTTCTTCATCTTCTAGAAAAGCTTTTTGTATTGCATCAAATAAATATTTTTCTTCATAAACTTTACTTATCCCTAAACTAGATCCAGATCTATTGGGTTTTACAAAACAAGGAAGTCCTACCCTTTTAAATTTTTTCTTACAAAAGACTTGATTTTTATTTAAGAAAAAAGATTCAGCTGTATTGATTCCAAAATGTTTCAACAGAGTTAAACAATATTTTTTATTGAAAGTCACATTAGCATGATGAAAACTACATCCAGTATAAGGAATTTTTAATAATTCAAGATAAGCTTGTAATATTCCGTCCTCTCCTGGGGTTCCATGTATAGCATTAAATACACAATCAAATTTTATATGCTTCATCCCGGAAATCGTAAAATCTTGTTTATTTATAGAATATTCCTTATTTTCATCATCTATCATCACCCATTTATCTTGAAAAAGATATATTTTATAAGGATCAAATTCTTTTCTGCATAAATTTTCATAAACAACTTTTCCACTTTTTAGTGAAACAATAGATTCTTTTGAATACCCTCCCATAATAATAGCTACTTTTTTCATTATTTATTTTTAATTTTATTGGTTTTTTATGAAAAAACATTTTTATTTAAATATTTATTTTTTTTTATGAATTATTCAAAATATTTTGTAATATTCATAATAAATTTTATCATTGCTATACTGATTTTATATAAAATTACTCAGTCGGCATTAAAATGGGTGGATGTTTATACAAAACATGGATCTTATGTTGTTGTTCCTAATTTAAAAGGTTTTACTTTACCTCAATCTATATCTATTTTAGAAAAATTAAAACTAAAATATAATATAGACACATCACATTATGATCCTAATTTTAAAATTAATCAAATTATTTCCTTTTCTCCAGAAGCTGGAGATCATGTAAAGGAAGGAAGGCATATATATATACAAGTTAATTTTAAATTATATCAATCTGTTTTACCTAATATCATAAATAAAAATAAACGAATAGCTATAAAATTACTTCATGCTAATCATATATCCGTTAAGGAAATCAAATATATTAATGATCTGAATAAAGATACCGTTTTAAAAGTTTTATATAAAAAAAAATCTATTCAATTTGGATATAGGTTTCCTCCTAATCAAGATGGAATTACTTTGATTATTGGAAAAGGATATGAAAAAAATAATTTAGTTGTTGTCCCTAATGTTATTGGAATGTCTTTACGTTCAGCTATTTATACTTTAAAAAATCAATTATTCGATGTTATAAATTTTTATTATAATCCCGTAATAATTAATCCTAATCAAAACGCAAAAGTATATAGACAAAAGCCTGATCCTGGAGTTATTTATGATAAAAAAAAATCTATTGAACTTTGGTTAACTTCAAAAGAATTGTTAGATCATTTGATTCAAATAGAAGAAAAAGATTCTAAGAATCAAAACCCCAAAATTCAAATAGAAGAAAAAGATTCTAAAAATCAAAATCCCAAAATTCAAATAGAAGAAAAAGATTCTAAGAATCAAAACCCCAAAATTCAAATAGAAGAAAAAGATTCTAAGAATCAAACCGAAAATAAGACAAAATAGAATGAAATGAGAAAAATTAAAATTACTGTAAATAATAATCAAAAAGAAATTCGCATTGATAAATTTTTGAAAGAAAATATAGAAAATATTAGTAGAAATCAAATTCAAAAATTAACTATTTCAGGAAAAGTTATAGTAAATCAATGTATTGTGAAAAAAAATTATAAAATAAAACCTTTAGATTTTGTAGAAATAGAAATTTCTAATATTTTAGATTATTTAGAATATAAAAACATTCTTGCAGAAGAAATAAGTCTTGATATTATCTATGAAGATGAAGATCTTATTATAGTTAATAAACCTGCAGGAATGGTGGTGCATCCAGGATTTGGGAATGATAAAGGAACGTTAATTCATGGAATTAAATATCACTTTGAGAATTCAAATTTAAACAACTTTGATTTATATAGAAGTGGATTAATTCATAGATTAGACAAAGATACATCAGGCTTATTAGTTTTAGCCAAAAATGAATATTCTAAAAAATATTTATTTCAACAATTTCAATCCAGAATAATTCAAAGAGAATATAGAGCTTTAATATGGGGAAACTTACTTGAAGAAAAAGGAGTTATAACTGGTTTTATTGGAAGAGACCCTAGAAATAGAAAAAGAATGACCATTTTTGGGAATAACGAATATCATAAAGGAAAATATTCTGTCACACATTATAAAGTATTAGAAAGATTTAAATATTTAACATATGTTTCTTGCAACATCAAAACAGGAAAAACACATCAAATAAGAGCTCATTTTAAATATTTAGGTCATCCATTATTTCATGACACTATATATGGAGGAAATAAAATTTTTATGAAAAAAAAATGTTCAAATAAAAACATAGAATTTTTTAAAACTTGTTTAAAAATCTTACCTAGACAAGCCTTACATGCTATATCTCTTTCTTTTATACATCCCAAAAATAAAAAATGTTATTTTTATTGTCCAATTCCTGAAGATTTTCAAATTGTTCTACAAAAGTGTAGAAAAATATTCTAATTATTATAATAAAGTACCATGCAAAAGAAGATAAGATATAGAAAAATATATCATTAATCCAACAACATCTACTAATGTGGCTACAAAAGGAGCTGAAGAACTAGCGGGATCTCCTCTAAATTTTTTAATTATAAAAGGTAACATTGATCCACTTAATGTACCCCATAATACCACTCCAATCAAAGAAAAAAATACCGTTAATCCTACTAATACCCAATGAGTACCATAATTAAATAAATTTATTTTGTGCCAAGCCACCACACGTATAAAACCTGTAAATCCTAAAATCCCACCTAAAAAAAAACCACAAATAATTTCTCTTCGCATTACAATCCACCAATCTTTTATTTTTACCTCTCCTAAAGCCATAGCTTGTATAATTAAACTCGCAGCTTGTGCCCCACTATTCCCCCCACTTGAAACAACTAAAGGAATGAACAAAGCGAGAACTAGAGCTTTTTCTATAACACTTGAAAATTTTTGCATAACTGTTGTAGTTAACATTTCTCCTATAAACAACAAAATTAACCATCCAGCTCTTTTTTTAATAAGTTTATATAATGGAAGGTTTAAATAAGATTGGTTTAAAGCTTCCATTCCACCTATTTTTTGAAAATCTTCTCTATAATTTTCATTTAAAACCCACAAAATATCATCTACAGTTACTATTCCCAATAAAAAATTTTGATCATCTATAACTGGAAGTGAAATTCTATTACTCATAGAAAATATTTTAGTTGCTTTTTCTTCTGTATCTGTGATATTTAAAGTATCAGTATATTGATTATTGATTAAATCAGACACTTTTGTATTTGGATCTACCAATAAAAATTCTCGTATTTTTATATCATATATTAATTTTCCTTTTTGGTCGACGACATATACAATTTCTATCACATCACTATTTTTGACTTCTTTACGGATATAATCCAAAACTTCTTGCACCCTCCAAGTTTCTTGAACAGCAATACAATATGGAATCATAAAACGTCCTACACTATTTTTAGGATATCCCAGATACGTTAAAATTTTACATTTATCTTCTGGATTTAAATATTTTATCAAATCTTTTAAAAGATTTTTTTGAATTTTTTCTAAAAAATAAATCCTATCATCTCCCGATAAATTATTTAATAATTCCATTTTCTTAATAGAAGGTACCCCTTTTATGATTTTTTTTTTTGTAGAAAAATCTAATACTCTAAAAATAGAAATTGCTTTGTATGATTTTAACAAACTAAATATTTTTACAACATCATTAGGATGGGTATGAATAATTTTTATTAGTCTATCTATAGTTTGATTATTTATAAATTTATCGTTATTTAAATAATCTTGATCCTCATTAAACATTTTTTTCTTTTTTTATGATCGGATTTATTTTCCCAATAAATAAAAAACAATTTTTTTATATTGTTCTGAAGAAATAAATTAAAATTACGTAATAAAATCATTGTAGATATTTTTTATTATGTCTTAAAAAGAAATAAAATGGAATATAATTTTCGTGAAATAGAAAAACGTTGGCAAATATACTGGAAAAAACATAATGTCTTTCATACAGAAGAGAATGAAAAAAAAAATACTACATTTAATATGTTTCCTTATCCTTCTGGAACAGGTCTTCATGTTGGGCATTGTTTAGGTTATATTGCATCAGATGTTTATGCAAGATATAAAAGAGCAAAAGGATATAATGTACTGAATCCTATAGGGTTTGATTCTTTTGGCCTTCCTGCAGAACAATATGCTATACAAACAGGAAAACATCCTTATGATACTATTATTGAAAATTCACATAGATATAAAGAACAAATGGATAAAATAGGACTTTCTTTTGATTGGAATCGAAAGCTATATACTAGTGATCCAAGTTACTATCGTTGGACTCAATGGATGTTTATTCAAATTTTCAATTCTTGGTATGATAAAAACAGTGAACAAGCTAAACCTATAGACCTTTTAATTCAAGAATTCAATAAAAACGGAAACAATTTCATCAATGCAAGTACTACATCAAGTTACAAATTCAGTTCAAAAACATGGAAACAATTTAATTCACATGAGAAGGAATCTATACTTTTGGATTATAGATTAGCTTTCTTATGTAAAAATATAGTTAATTGGTGTCCTGATTTAGGGACAGTGCTAGCGAATGATGAAATTAAAAATGGAAAAAGTGAAAGAGGGGGATATCCAGTTTACAAAAAAAAAATGTTGCAATGGCATATAAGAATTAGTGCATATGCAGAAAGACTTATAAAAGGATTAAATATTATTGATTGTTCTCAATCTTTCAAAAAATTACAATATAATTGGATAGGAAAATCAATAGGGGTTTCTATTCCACTAAAAATCATTTATCCTGTTGATAAATTTAATCAAATTGAATTATTCTTATTTCATCCAGAAATGATCTTTGGGGTAACTTTTATTATATTATCTATAGATCATCCACTTTCAGACAAAATAAGTATTTATTCCTCACATCACAAAAACGTTTTAACATATCTTACTCAAAATATAGATGAAAATACAAAAAATATTTCTGGAATTTTTACAGGAAATTATGTATTACATCCTTTTATTAGAAATAAAAGAATACCTGTTTATATCAGTGATTTTTTCACTATAAATAATCAAACCCAATCTATGGTAGGAATCCCAGGACATGAAGAAAAAAGTAAAAGATTTGCCAAAAAATTTGGGATAGAAATTTTAAAAATTTTAGATCATCATGAAAAGTGTATCAATTCTAGTTTTTTAAATGGATTAAATCGTAAACAAGCAAAAGAAAAAATAATAAAAATTTTAATAAATGATAAAATAGGAAAAACGAAAACCATTTATAAGATTCGTGATGCTATTTTTTCACGACAAAGATATTGGGGGGAACCAATTCCTATTTATTTAAAAAATAAAATGCCTAAAATAATTCCTATCAATAAGTTGCCTATTATTCTTCCAAAAATAGATAATTTTCATCCTAAAAATGGAAAATCTCCATTAGGCAGAGTTAAAAACTGGGCTTGGGATGAAAAAAATATGAAAATTGTTTCTAATATTCTTATTGACCAAAAATATGTATTTCCAATAGAAATTAGTACGATGCCTAGTTGGGCGGGATCTAGTTGGTATTTTCTTAGATATATGGATGTATATAACAGTAAATTTTTTCTTGATAAAAAAAAAGAAAGTTACTGGAAGAATGTTGATTTATATATTGGGGGATCTGAACATAGTACTGGACATTTAATTTATGCCAGATTTTGGCATAAATTTTTATTGGATAGAGGATGGATAACTACTGAAGAGCCTTTCAAAAAAATATTAAATCAAGGAATGATTTTAAGTTATTCTGCTATTATACTTAAAGTCATAGGAGAAAATACTTTTGTATCTTATGGATTAAAAAATAAGAAACATGCATATTCTTCTTTTCAAGAAGTATATGTAGATCTTTCTTTAATAAAAAACAATAATGAATTAGATATGAACAGGTTTAAAAAATGTAAACCTGAATTTTATTCATCTATTTTTATTCTGGAAAGGGGGACTTTTTTTTGTAAAAGAAAATTAGAAAAAATGTCAAAATCCAAATATAATGTAATAAATCCTGATAATGTTTATAAAAAATATGGTTCAGATGTATTTCGGATTTATGAGATGTTTTTAGGTCCTATTAATCAATCTAAACCTTGGGATTGTAAAAAAATAAACGGAATAAAAAATTTTATAAATAGATTTTGGTGTTTATTTCATAAAAATAAAATTTTTAAGGTTAGTGAAATGAATCCAACATATCAAGAATTAGAAATTTTACATAATGCTATAAAAAAAATACAAAATAAAATGCAATCTTTTTCTTGGAATACTTCTATTAGTTTATTAATGATTGTAACGAATAAATTGACTGCATTAAAATGTAATAAAAGAAAAATACTTGAACCTTTGGTTCAATTGATCGCTCCATTCGCCCCTCATATATCTGAAGAATTATGGTATAAACTAGGAAAAATAAAATCCATTTTATTTTATAGCTTTCCAACTTTTAATCCAAAGTATATAGATAAAAAGGAAATAACATATCCAATTATGTTTAATGGAAAATTCAAATTTTTAGAAAAATTTCATCCTGATACTTCAATCGATAAAATTGAAAATAAAATATTAAATCATCCTAAAACAAAAATATTTTTGAAAAAAAAAACTTTACAAAGGGTAATTATAATCCCTAAAAAAATAATAAATATTTTATTAAAATAAATTTTAAAAAAATGACTTTATATTTCAATATTTTAATCCATGCACTCATGAATTAAAATTTTATACATAAAACGTAGATTTGTACTCGATAATGTAGCATTCATTATTCTATATTCTATAGAAATGTATAAAAACTTTTTTTATGTCAAAAAACCAAAATCAAACTGGTGTATATAGTTTTTTTAATTGTATAGAAAAAAACTTTGATAAAGCTGCACGATTTATTTCTATTGAAAAAGGTCTTTTAGAACAAATCAAAGCTTGCAATGCTGTATATCGTATGCATTTTCCTGTAAAAATAGGAAAAGAAATAAAAGTGATTGAAGCATATAGAGTTCAGCATTCTCATCATAAACTTCCTTGTAAAGGAGGGATTCGATACAGTATTAAAGTGAATCAAGATGAAGTGATGACTTTAGCCGCTCTAATGACCTATAAATGTGCCATAGTCGATGTTCCTTTTGGAGGGGCGAAAGGGGGGATAAAAGTTGATCCACAAACTATATCAGCAGAAAACATAGAAAAAATCACACGCAGATATACTTCTGAATTAATTAATAAGAATTTTATTGGACCGGGAATAGACGTCCCTGCTCCTGATTATGGTAGTGGAGAAAGAGAAATGAGTTGGATTTTTGATACTTTTTTATCTTTACGTTCTGGAGACGTAGACGCATTGGCTTGTGTGACAGGAAAACCAGTATCTCAAGGAGGAGTAAGAGGAAGGAAAGAGGCTACAGGATTAGGCGTATTTTATGGGATAAGAGAATTATGTCATGTCAAAGAAGATATGTATTCTGTTGGTCTTGATGTAGGATTAGTTGGAAAAAAAATCATCATACAAGGATTAGGAAATGTTGGGTATCATGCCGCCACTTTTTTTCATGAAGCAGGGGCTATTATAATAGCTTTAGCAGAAAGAGAAGGGGCTATTTATAATGAAAAAGGTTTAAATGTATCTCAAGTTTTTTTACATTTAAAAAATACTGGATCTATATTAAATTTTCCAGAAGCAAAAAATATTGAAAATACGGAAAAGGCTTTAGAATTAGAATGTGATATTTTAATTCCAGCCGCATTGGAAAATGTAATACATAAAAATAATGCGAGCCGTATTAAGGCTAAAATTGTAGGAGAAGCTGCAAATGGACCTATTACTCCTGAAGCTGATGAAATATTAGAAAAAAAAGGAGTAATTATTGTACCTGATATTTACTTAAATGCAGGAGGAGTTACTGTTTCTTATTTTGAATGGCTAAAAAATTTAAGTCATGTACGTTATGGACGTATGGAAAAAAAATTCAGTGAAAATATGAATGCAGAATTATTACAAGTTATAGAAACGGTTTGTAAAAAAAGAATTTCAACAGAAGAAAAAAAAATTATTTTAAGAGGAGCAAGAGAAATAGATTTGGTACGTAGCGGATTAGAAGATACCATGATTAATGGATTTCATAAAATTCGTGATATAAAAAAATCATCAAAAATAGAAAATATGCGTACGGCAGCATTTGTACTGGCAATAAATAAAATTATTGATTCTTATGAAAAACTAGGAATTTTTCCATAATCATAATATCCTTATATCCTTTTTTATGAAAAAAAACGACAAAATATATTTTTCATGAAATACAAAAGATCATTATTGAAATTAAGTGGAGAAGCTCTTATGGGAGATAATGAATTTGGCCTTCATTCTTCTCGTCTTAAACAATATGCTGAAGAAGTAAAAAAAGTAGTAGATATGGGAGCTCAAGTGGCTATAGTTATTGGAGGTGGCAATATATTTAGAGGATTTTCTAAAATGAAGGAAAAAATTATAAATCGTATAGAAGGAGATTACATGGGAATGTTAGCTACCGTTATTAACGGGATCGCCTTCCAATCATATTTAGAAAATATAGGGATATGCACCTATATTCAAACAGCTATTAGAATGGATGAAATAGCGGAATCTTTTAGCAAAGATAGAGCGATACATCATCTTGAAAAAGGAAGAGTTGTGATATTTGTAGCCGGATTAGGGAATCCTTATTTTACTACAGATACAGCCGCTGTTTTACGTGCTATCGAAATAAAAGCTGATGTATTATTAAAAGGGACTAGAGTAGATGGAATTTACACAACAGATCCAGAAAAGAATAAGTATGCTAAAAAACTAAAAAATATATCTTTTGATATGGCATATCAAATGGGAATAAAAGTAATGGATCAAACAGCTTTTATTTTAGGTAATGAAAATGATTTACCGATTATTATTTTTGATATGAATAGAAAGGGGAATTTTAAAAAAGTAATTTCTGGAGAAAAAATAGGAACTATGGTTTCTAAAAAAAAATAAAATTATGGATGGATTAAATAACATTTTTTCCTCTTGTGAAGAAGATATGGAAAAGATTTTAAAACAATTGAAAAAAGAAATTTACCGTATTCGATTAGGAAGTAAATCTGTTTCTTCTTTTTTAGGAAAAATCAAGATAAAATGTTATGAAACTTTTTTTCCACTTATGGAAGTATCTAACATTTCTATTATAGATAATATGAATATTTCTATTCATTCTTGGGATCGTTCTATTATTCCAGCTATAGAAAAAGCTATTATTAATGCAAATTTAGGTATTATGCCTACCAATAAAGGGGATACTATTCATATACATTTACCCATAATTACAGAAGAAAGTAGAAAAAATTTGATGAAAAAAATCAAATTACAGATAGAACAAGCAAAAATACTTGTGAGAAAAATTCGAAAAAATAATAATCAATGTATAAAGAAATTAAAAATATCAGAAGATATTTCTAGAATAGCAGAACATCGTATACAAAAAATGACAGATGGATATATTCAAAAAATAGAGGATTTCTTTCTTCAGAAAAAAAAAGAAATATTGAACATATAAAATGATAAGAAAATATTCAATTAAAGAACTACTAAATAAAGGAAAATTTTTGATTGATCAAAAAGTATTGGTTGAGGGATGGATTCGGTCTTTTCGTTATTCTATTTTCATTATTTTGAATGATGGTTCTACAATTAATAACTTGCAAATTATCTTATCCAAAAAATTGGATAAAAAAATTATAAAAAAAATAACAATTGGAAGTTCGATTAGAGTTATAGGAATAGTCAAAAAAAGTATTGGAAAAAAACAATATATAGAACTCAAATCTTTAGATATAATTATATATGAATCAGTAGATCCAGAAATTATTCAAAAGTCTATTTTGCAACCTAAAAAACATAGTTTTGAAAAACTTCGTGAACAGGCTCATTTACGTTTCAAAACAAATATTTTTAGTTGTGTTATGCGAATTCGTCATCATATAGCGTTTTGTATTCATAAATATTTTCATGAACATGGTTTTTTTTATCTTCATACTCCAATTATTACTACTTCAAATTGTGAAGGAGTTGGAAGAATGTTTCAGATTACAACTATGAATTTAAAAAATCAACCAATTGATTATACTAAAGATTTTTTTAAATGTAAAACTTATCTCAGTGTATCCGGACAACTAGAAGCAGAAACGGCTTCTTTAGGATTAGGTAAAGTATATACTTTTGGTCCTGTATTTAGAGCAGAGAATTCCAATACATCACGACATCTATCTGAATTTTGGATGATAGAACCAGAAATTGCTTTTTATCATCTCGATGAGAACATAAATTTAGCCGAAAATTTTATAAAATTTGTTATTAAATATATTCTTGAAAATAGCATGGAAGACTTAACGTTTTTAGATCAACGTTTAGAAAAATGTAGTAAAAAAAACCGTCTTTTAGAAAAATTAGAACTTATCTTAAAATTTCCATTCAAAAGAATTAGTTATACAGAAGTCATTAAAATTTTTGATCAAGAAGAAAAGAAAAAAAACATAAAATTTTTACATCCCATTGTTTGGGGAATGGATCTACAATCGGAACATGAACAATATTTAGTGGATAAATACTTTAAAACTCCTGTAGTTATATTTGATTATCCTTGCAACATTAAAGCTTTTTATATGCGTATGAATAATGATGGAAAAACTGTTAGAGCTATGGATATTTTATTCCCTGAAATAGGAGAAATCATTGGAGGATCTCAAAGAGAAGAACGTTATGATATATTATTACAACGTATGAAAGATACAAACACTGATAAAAAAAAACTCTGGTGGTATTTAGATACACGTCGTTTTGGTTCTGTTCCTCACAGTGGATTTGGATTAGGTTTTGATCGTATAGTTCAATTTATTACAGGGATGAACAATATCCGTGATGTCATCCCATTTCCAAGAACACCAAACAATGCAGAATTTTAAAAACAAGATGTTAAAACAACAGTTATTACAAAAAGGACAACATAAACTTTCTCCACAACAAATACAATTAATGAAATTGGTTCAATTATCTACTTTAGATTTTGAACAAAGAGTTCAACAAGAATTGGAAGAAAATCCAGCTTTAGAAGAAGATAATTCTTCAGAATTAGAAGAATATTCAGATACATTAGAAAATGATATTGATATTCTTACAGAAGATCAAAATCCATCTATAGATAAATCTGAAATAGATGAATATTTAAGTGATGACGAAATTGAAGATTTTCAAATTAGAAATCAAAATTGTAATATAAAAAAACATATTCCTATTATTTCTGGAATTTCTTTTCAAGAATATTTAAAAAATCAATTGCATACATTTCGTTTAAGTGAAAAAGATTTATTAATCGCTGATTTTATATTAGGAAATATAGATAATGATGGTTATATCAGAAGAAAAATCACATCTATAGTAGATGATATTTTTTTGACACTTGGAGTATCTGTATCTACAGAAAAAGTAGAAAAATTGCTTGTAAATTATATACAAAAATTAGACCCCATAGGGATAGGATCCAGAAATTTACAAGAATGTTTACTGATTCAATTGAAAAAAAAGAAAATTACTCAAGAAATTTTTTTTTCACAAAAAATTATACGAGATCATTTTCAATCTTTTGTAAAAAAACATTATAACAAATTGTATAAAAAATTGGGAATCACAAAAAAAAATTTAAAAAAAGTAATTGATCAAATCAAGAAATTGAATCCTAAACCAGGAAAAATTTATTCTGATAATACTAAAAATTTGGATCATATTATTCCGGATTTTAATATTTATATTTCAGATGAAAAATTAGAACTTTCTCTAAATCAAAGAAACATTCCAGAATTAAAAGTATCACCTTTATATTTCAATATGTTAAAATCTTATAGATCAAAAAAAAATATAAATAAAAATGAAGAAACCGTTGCATTTTTAAAACAAAAAATAGATTCAGCAAAATGGTTTGTTGACGCTATAAAACAACGTCAAAATACATTGATGCTTACAATGAATGCTATTATGGATTATCAAAAAGAATACTTTTTAACTGGAGATCCCCTGAAAATAAAACCTATGATTTTAAAAAATATTTCACAAAAAATTGGAGTAGGAATTTCTACTGTCTCTCGTGTAGCCAATAGTAAATATGTTAATACCCCATATGGTACTTTTTTAATTAAAAGTTTTTTTTCTGAAAAAATGATAAATCAAGAAGGAAAAGAAGTGTCCTCTATCGAAATCAAAAAACTTTTGGGGGAATCAATAGCAAAAGAAAATAAAAAACAACCTCTGACTGATGAAAAATTATCTAAAATACTTAGAAAAAAAGGCTATTTAATAGCTAGAAGAACTATTGCAAAATACAGAGATCAAATGCATATTCCTGTTTCCAGAATGCGAAGAAATTTATAATTTCTTCATAATTATAGTTTTATAATTAGAAAATTCTTTTATAGATAAAGTTGATAATTCTCTCCCATATCCTGATCTTTTCATTCCTCCAAAAGGAAAACGGGGATCTGATTTTACAACTTCATTAATAAAAACCATTCCCGTATCTATTTTTTTTGATATTTCTTCTGCTTTTTCTAAATTTTTCGTCCAAATAGAAGCTCCAAGTCCATATGGAGTATCATTCACTATATCAGGAATCATTTCTTCTTTGGAAAAAGAAGAAATGATTCCTATTGGACCAAATATTTCTTCTTTTTTTACTATACAGTTTTCATTTTTTATCCTTAATAAAGAAGGCGTCAAAAAATTCCCATCTTTGGTTATTTCTAAACATATTTTTCCTCCATTTATAATAATATTTTTGTATTGTTGATACAATTTTTCAGATAAATCACAACGAGAAATATAACCTATTTTAGTTGATTTATCATATAAATCTCCTCTATGATATGTTTTCATCTCTTGTATAACTGCATCTATAAAATCATCTATTATAGTTTTATCTACAATAAATCTTTTTGCAGAAATACATGTTTGTCCTGTATTATTTAATCTAGATTCTGTAGCTAATTTTGCTACTTTTTTTATATTTTCTACATCTTTCATAACAACAAAAGCATCATTTCCTCCTAATTCTAAAATAGATTTTTTAATATATTTTCCGGATAATGATCCTATAATACTCCCTACTGTGGAACTTCCTGTAAAAGTGATTCCTTTTATTGCAGAATGAGCTATAACAGATTCTACTTGATTTATATCTATTAATAAAACTTGAAAAGTTCCTTCAGGAAAGCCGGATTTTAAAAATATTTTTTCTAAAATCATAGAACATCCTGTTGTATTAAAAGATGGTTTAATGATAATGACATTTCCTAATATTAAATTGGGAATAGTAGATCTAATCGTTTGCCATATAGGATAATTCCAAGGCATCATTCCTAATATAGGACCTATAGATTCAAACCTTACATAAGAAATTTTATATTCAGTATAAATTTTTTCTTTAAAAATAGATTCTTTTAACTTGCAATAATATTTACATAAATTTATGCTCTTATTTACTTCTGCATAAGATTGAGTAATGGGTTTTCCCATTTCTTCAGTAATAGAGTAAGCTATAATATCTGTGGTTTCTAGCATATAATAACAAAACTTCATTAAACATTTAATCTTTTCATCAAACGGAAAATTTTTCCATTGATTATATGCATTTTGAGCTTCAGCTAGTTTAACATTAATATTTTGATTAGATAAAAAATTATAAGTTTTTAATACATTATTATCTACAGGATTAATGGTTTGAAACATTTTATTTTTTTTTAAATTCGTCCATTTAATCTAACAGAAACTTTTGTATTAAAAGCTATAGCATAGAATTTTATTTTTTTTAAAAATAAAAACATTCCATTAGCTCTAGTAGGAGATAAAAAAGTTTGAAATCCTATTTCATAAAGAAAATTAGTATTGGAATAAATAATTTCAAAAGGGAAAAGTCCTGAATATATTTGAACCATAATCGCTGCCATTCCTCTAGGTAACAAAGCGTCACTATCCGCTTCAAAAAAAACACGTGATTCCTTTAATTTAGCTTCTAACCAAACTTGGGATTGACACCCATGAATTAACTTATCTTCAGATCTAAACATGGGTGATTGATTAGATAATTTTTTGCCTAAATCTATCAAATATTCATATTTATCCTCCCAATTTTTAAGAATTTTAAATTCCTTTTTTATCATTTCTTCTTTTTGATGCAAAGTCATTACTAAATTTTTAGATCAATATGAAAATATACACTTTTCTTTTTTTTTAAGATAATTTTATTCTAGCCATTTTCGCTGCTTTTGTCATATTATGAAGCGAGATAAACACTTCTTTCCATTTTCTAGTTTTTAATCCACAATCTGGATTCACCCAAATATTTCTTATAGGTAATTTTTTTGAAGCTTTTTCTATTAAGTCAAACATCTCTTCTATAGTGGGTATTCTAGGAGAATGAATGTCATATACACCTGGACCTATTTCATTAGGATAAGAAAAAACGGAAAAAGCTTCTAACAATTCCATTTTAGATCTAGAAGTCTCTATAGTAATAACATCTGCGTCCATATCTGCTATATGTTCAAGTATATCATTGAATTCACTATAACACATATGTGTATGTATCTGTGTTTCATCTTTTACTCCACTTGAAGATAGACGAAAAGCTTTGATCGACCAATCTAAATAATATTTCCAATTCTTCTTTTTCAAAGGTAATCCTTCTCTTATAGCAGGTTCATCTATCTGAATAATTTGAATTCCAGATTTTTCTAGTGATAAAACTTCTTCTCGAATTGACCAAGCTATTTGATAAGCAGTATAATAAATAGGTTGATCATCTCTTACAAAAGACCATTGTAAAATTGTAACTGGGCCAGTTAGCATCCCTTTCATTAATTTTTTTGTTTTAGATTGAGCAAAACATATCCATTCAACAGTCATATCGCCAATACGATCAACATCTCCATAAATAACAGGAGGTTTTACACAACGACTTCCATAACTTTGAACCCATCCATTATCAGTAGAAAGTATTCCTTTTAATTTTTCTGAAAAATACTCTACCATATCAGTTCTTTCAAATTCTCCATGAACTAGTACATCTAAATCTATTTCTTCTTGTTTTTTAATGACATCTATAATAAAATTTTGAATTTTTTTATCATATTCTTCTTGACTCAATTCTTTTTTTCTAAATTTATTTCGTAAACTACGTATTTCTTTTGTTTGAGGAAAAGATCCTATAGTAGTAGTAGGGAACATAGGAAGATGAAATTTTTTTTTCTGTTTTTTTTGTCTAATATAAAAAGGATTATCTCTTTGTATATCTTGGTTTGTTATTCTCGCTACTCTTTCCTTTATTTTATGATCATGAAAAATAGAAGATGTTTTTTTTAGTAAAGAAGAGTTCCTTAACAAAAGATTTTGATCTCCTCTTATAATTTTTTCTAAATCATTTAATTCTCCAATTTTTTGTCTGGCAAAAGCCATTCTATTTTTAATATCTATATGAATGTAGTTTTCGTATTCTATATCTATAGGAACATGTAAAAGCGAACAACTAGGAGCAATCATAATTCTATCTTCTCCTACAATTTTTATTGCTTTTTCTATTTTTTTAATAGAATTTGCATAATTGTTTCTCCATATATTTCTTCCATCAATAAGACCTAAAGAAAGAATCATTTCTGATTCTCTTGAAAAAAAAGAAAGTATTTTTTCTAACTGATTTGAATCTTCTACCAAATCTATATGTAAAGCTTGAATAGATACATCTTGAAAAAGAGATATATTTTCTGATATTCCATCAAAATAAGAAGTTAATAAAATATTGATTCCATTACAAAATTTAGATATTTCTCTATAAGCATATTTAAAAACTTTTTTCTCTTTTTCAGACATATCTAAAACCAAAATGGGTTCATCTAACTGAATCCAGTTGACTCCTTTATCTTTTAATTTGTTAATAATTTTTACATAAGTAGGAATGAGATTTTCTATCAAATCCATTTTATGAAAGGACTTTTCTTTCTCTTTTCCTAAAAATAAATAAGATACAGGTCCAATTAATACAGGTTTAATTTTTTTTATAGATTTCAATACATTTTTAGATTCCTTTAATTCATCAAA
The DNA here is from genome assembly GCF_000471965.1 of Blattabacterium sp. (Nauphoeta cinerea). Classification (GTDB taxonomy): domain Bacteria; phylum Bacteroidota; class Bacteroidia; order Flavobacteriales; family Blattabacteriaceae; genus Blattabacterium. The sequence goes on along the minus strand of NC_022550.1, from coordinate 116,688 downwards.
AATTTTATGATAAAAAATAGAGAATTTTTGATTTTTTTCGAATTCTGGAACAATGTAATGATAATTAGTGTTAAACCATTTGGTCATTTCCATAGCTTTAATATCCCATCCATTTTTTTGAAATCCTCTAGCCATAGAAAAATATAAGTCAATGTTATTATGAATTACTGGAATAGAAAGATAAGACTCAGAAATAACCCCTAATAATAAGGACATATCCAAAACATGATCATAAAAACTAAAATCATTACATGGAATCAAATCTAAATCTTCTTTTTCTTGCATTTTCCAATTTTCTATTCTTATTTTTCTTCCTATTTCAAATAAAGTATTACGATCAATTTTATCTGACCAATAAGCTTCACAAGCTTTTTTTAACTCTCTTTGAATTCCTATACGAGGATAACCTAAATTATGTTTCAGCATAAAATAACTTTTTTCTTTATATAACACATGATAAATAAAAATTCGCTAAATATCCAATAAATAATATAAATATTCTAAAATTTTTTTGTCTAAAACAGAAAAATTAACGTTTCTTCTATTCATCATAATTTCAGCTGTATCACAAACTTGATTAAAAGGAATTTTTTTTTTCTTTGAATTCCTCCCAAAAAAAAGGAAGGAATATATCTAGGAGAAAATCCATATCCAAAAATACTATCACTCACACCTACAATTGTGGCTGTATTAAATTGAGTATTTATTGCAGATCTGGAATGATCTCCCATTATCATTCCAAAAAACTGCAAGTTTATAGGAAAAAAATCTTTTTTTTCATAATTCCAAACTGTTACTTTTTGATAATCATTTCTTAAGTTTGAAACATTGGTTCCAGCGCCTAAATTACACCATTCACCCAAAACAGAATTTCCTAAAAAACCATCATGAACTTTATTGGAATAGGAAAATATTACAGAGTTAAAAATTTCTCCACCTACTTTACAAAAAGTAGAAATAGTTGTTCCTCCATATATTTTTGATCCTATATTTAATATAGAATTTTTTCCAATTGATACGGGTCCTATAATTACAGATCCTTCCATAATCTTAACTCCTTTTTCAATATATATAGGTCCCAATTGAGCATTTAATACAACATTATTTGCTTTTATATTTTCTTCCAAAAAAATTTTATCCTTACAAATAATATGATTCTTTCCCTCCAAAGAAAAAGATTTTTTACCTTTTGTGAAAAACATAAAATCTTTTTTTAATACAATTTCATTATTTATAAATATATCCCACGGATATTGAATATGAATAACTTTTTTTACATAATATATTTTTTTATATTTTTCTAAAGGAAAAGAAAGAATATCTTCTTTTTTGAAAAAGAAATTTGTTTTTTTGAAAGCAATTATTTTATTTTCAAAAAAAATCCCCTCATTTTCTTTTAAGGAAAAAAGAATTTGAATTAATTCTTCATTAGGAAGGAATGACGAGTTAATTAACAGTATATCTTTAAAATATGAAGATTCTTTTTGAGAATATTTTTTTGAAAGAAATGATTGTGTAATAATATTTTCTACATTTTTTCCAAGATATTTTTCCCATCTTTCTTTCATGGTGAATAATCCTAATCTAATTTCTGATACAGGTCTAGTGAGTGTTATAGGAAATAATTTTTTCCATTCTACACCATCATATAATATGAAATTCATGTATTATTTTGTAATTTTTTATATTTTTCATATTTTTTCTTAAACTTCTCAGCTGGACCTGTTTTCCCTAGAAATCTTTTTTCTCCAGTAAAAAATGGATGCGAATAACTAGATATTTCCATTTTGTATAATGGATAATCATTTCCATCTATATAAATAGAATCTTTTGTTATAACTGTTGATTTACAAATAATCATTTTATCATTATTAATATCTTTGAAAACAACAGCTCTGTAATTTTTGGGATGTGTTCTTTTTTTCATATTTTATTTTTTTTGGGAAAACGGTAAATCATTCCATTAATATTCATTCCCGCACCTAGGGAAGCCATAAGAATAGTATCTCCATATTGAATTTTATGAAGTGGCATTTTTCCTTTAAGAATCAAATCTAATAAAGTAGGAATAGTAGCTACAGAAGAATTTCCAAATTTTTGTATTGTCATAGGCATAATTTTTATTAAAAAATCCTTACTGAAAGATTTATAATTATATAATTTCAATAATCTATTCAAAATAGCATAATCCATTTTAGCATTAGCTTGATGAATAAGAATTTTTTTTATATCCTTAAGATGTAAATTCGCATGATCAAGCATATTTTTTAACATATTTGGAACTTCTGTTAATGCATATTCATAAATTCTTCTTCCATTCATTCTAATATTCAACAAAGATTTTTTATAGTTTGGATTTAAGGAAGGCCCATTAGTTAAATAATATAATTTATCATTATTATCACATTGAGTATCGGAATGAATGACCCCATATTTTTCATCCTCAAAATATTCTATAGCAGATAAAACAGCTGCTCCTGCGCCATCGGAAAAAATCATTGCATTTCTATCATGTGGATCTATGACTTTAGATAAAGTTTCAGAACTAGTAATTAATATATTTTTAGCATATTTAGATTGTAAAAGTTGATCAGCAAGAATCATTCCTTCTATCCATCCTGTACAACCAAAAATCATATCATATGGTCTACATTTTTTATTTTTTATTTTAAGTTTATTTTTTACTTTAGCAGCTATAGAAGGCATCAAATCAGATTGATAAGAAATAGGATGAATATCTCCATAATTATGAGCAGATATGATATAATCTATTTTTTCTTTATAAATTTTAGAATTAATCAAGGCTCTTTTTGCTGCTATTGCAGCAATATCAGAATTCAATAATCCTTTATTTATATATCTTCTTTCTTCAATTTCTGTAATTTTCTGAAATTTATTAATAATTTCTTCATTAGATTTTCCAATTTTAAACCCTCTTTTATCGTAAAATTTATGTTTCATGAAATGATCTTTTTTTATAATTTTTTCGGGTAAATAGTGCCCCGTTCCTGTAATGATTGATCGAATCATTTCTTTTCTTTTATTGATAAAGTAAAAAAAATAAAATTTACTAAAAAGAATTAAAAAGCTATTTTTTCTTCATATTTCTTAATTTAAGAAGTAAATTTTAAATATTATGAATAAACATTCTCCTTCTTCAAAAGAAGAAAAATTGAGAAATATGTTTGATCATATCGCTAATAAATACGATTTAATCAATCACATATTATCTTTTGGAATAGATTTTATATGGAGAAAAAAAGCAATTCATCTATTATACAAATTTAATGGAATAAAAGTTAAACAAATATTAGATTTAGCTACTGGAACTGGGGATTTAGCTATTTTGTTAGCTAATAAATTTAAATCCGCTTATATTACAGGACTAGATCCATCTTATAGAATGTTGGAAATAGCTAAAAAAAAAATAAAAACAATTTTTTCGAAAAAAGAGTTCAAACCATTCAAGGTTATTCACAAAATATTCCGTTTCAAAATGAAACTTTTGAGCGTTACTATTGCTTTCGGAATAAGAAATTTTCAATATATTCATCATTCTGTAAGAGAAATATATAGAATTTTAAAACCTTCAGGGACTTTAGTTATTTTAGAATTTTCTAAACCTTCTAATTATTGGATAAATAAAGTTTATTATTTTTATTTTTATTTTATAAAAAAAATAGGGAATTTTATTTCACGAAATCGTTTTGCCTACAATTATTTAAAAGAATCTATATTATCTTTTCCTTATTGTAACAAAAAAATGAATAAACTTTTAAAATATCATAAATTTAATCCAATTTATACACAAAAATTAACTTTTGGAATTGTTTCTATTTACTTATTTAAAAAATAAAGAAAATAAATGACAAAATTTATTTTCACAACCTTTAACTCAAATATCATTTCGTAATGATAAAGTATTTATCTGGATATTTTACATCTTCTTTTCTTAAAAAAAGAATTAAGAGTATAGAATTTTTTATGCGTTATCCAATAGAAATACAGAATCAATTAATGAATCAATTAGTTTTATATGCAAAAAATACAGAATTTGGAAAAAAATATGGATTTTGTGATATTAAAAAATATCAACAATTCTCAGAAAGAATTCCTATATGTAAATATACTGATTTACAATATTTTATTAAAAGAATTCGTAGTGGAGAAAAAAATATATTATGGCCAGGAAAAGTAAAATGGTTTGCCAGATCCTCTGGAACTACTAATACAAGAAGCAAATATATTCCTATCACTAAATTGTCTATGAATACATGTCATTATAAAGCAGGAAAAGATGTATTATCTATTTATATTCATAATCACCCCAAAACAAAAATTTTTTTTGGAAAAGCTGTCCGTCTAGGAGGAAGTTATGAATTACATAAGAAATATAACACATTTTATGGGGATTTATCTTCCATTCTAATTCAGAATATGCCTTTTTGGGTTGAAAATATTTGTGTTCCTAGAAAAAAAATAGCCTTAATAAGTGAATGGGAAAAAAAATTAGAAAATCTAGTAAAAGAAACAGGACATCAAGATGTTAGAATCTTATTAGGTGTTTGTTCTTGGTTATTGATCTTTTTGAACAAATTATTAAAAGAATTTGACAAAAAAATAATAAATGAAATATGGCCTAATATTGAGGTAATATTTCATGGAGGGGTGAGTTTAAGGCCTTACATTTTGCAATATCAAAAATTATTTAATAAATCCATAAATTATTACGATGTATACAGTGCATCAGAAGGCTTTTTTGCAATACAAGATCAAAAAAATGTTAAAGATCTTTTATTATTACTAAATCATGGGATATTTTACGAATTTATTCCTACAGAAGAAATAAATAATTCGGATCCTAAAATATTATCTATTGATAAAGTAGAATTAAATAAAAATTATGCGCTTGTTATTTCTACTAATGCAGGATTATGGAGATACATAGTTGGGGACACAGTTAGATTTACTAGTCTATCTCCATATCGAATTTTGATTTCAGGAAGAACAACTCATTATATAAATTCTTTTGGAGAAGAATTAATTGTTGAAAATACAGAAAAAGCTTTAAATAAAGCTTGCATGAAGACAAATTCCACGATTCATGAATATACCGTAGGTCCTGTATATATGAATACAAAAAATTCTGGAGCTCATGAATGGATTATAGAATTTGAAAAAAAACCAAAAAATTTATGTGATTTTATAAATATTTTGGATAATGAATTGAAATATTTGAATTCAGATTACGAAGTTAAACGATACAAAAATATAGTTTTAGGTCCTCCTATTATATATGTAGCTAGAAATGGTTTATTTTATGATTGGTTAAAAAAACATAACAAATTAGGTGGACAAAATAAAGTTCCGCGTTTATCCAACGATAGAAGATATATTGATTCTATTTTAGAAATGGAAAAAAGTAGAAATTAATTTCAAAAAAATATTTTTAACTTTATATATAGTTTATGACAGTAGAAAAAAAAAAGGAAATATTTAAAACTTATGGAACATCTGTTTATGATACAGGTTCTTCCAATGTTCAGATCGCTTTGTTTACTTATCGTATTAATCATTTGAACAATCATCTAAAAAATAATAAAAAGGATTTTAATACGGAAAGAGCTTTAGTAAAAATGGTAGGAAAAAGAAAAAAATTGCTAAAATATATAGAAAAACATGATGTCAATAATTACAAAAATATAATTAAACATTTAGGATTAAGGAAATAAATATTTCTACATAGATAGATAGAAAATAATAAAAATATGCTAGATATAGTAAAAGAAACCATCTCTATGGGAGATGGTCGTACTATTATTATAGAAACAGGAAGATTAGCAAGACAAGCTGATGGAGCAGTTATAGTACGTGCAAAAAATACAATGCTTTTGGCTACTGTAGTTGTTTCCAAAGAAACAAAAAAAAATGAAACAAATTTTTTACCTTTAACAGTAGATTATAGAGAAAAATATTCTGCTGGAGGAAAAATTCCTGGAGGTTTTATAAAAAGAGAAGGGAGACCTTCTGATGAGGAAATTTTAACGATGAGGTTAGTTGATCGCGTTTTAAGACCTACATTTTCAGATTCTTTTAAAAAAGAAATCCAAATCATGATTTCGTTACTTTCATATGACAAAACTGTTTTACCAGATGGATTAGCTGGTTTGGCAGCATCAACAGCTTTATCCGTAGCAAGAATCCCTTTTAATGGACCTATATCAGAAATACGTGTTATTCGTTCGAATGAAAAATTTATCATTAATCCTAGTTTAGATCAATTAAAGGAAGCAGATGTAGATTTAATAGTAGGAGCTTCAAGCCATTCTATTATTATGATAGAAGGGGAGATGAAGGAAACAAAAGAAAAAGAGTTTTTAGAAACAGTGATGATAGCTCATAAAGCAATAAAACCACAAATAGAAGCTCAACTCCGTTTAGTTGATAAACTTTCAAAAAGTTGTATTTTTTTCTTTGATGATCAAAAATCAATAAATTCTTCTCAAGAACAAGAAAATAAAATGTTAAAAGAAGAACTTCATTTATTTTCATATGAAAAAATAGAGAAAATTTATCAAAATTTCTTAGACAAAAAAACGAGGTCTGTTCAAGAAAAAATTGTACTAAACGATTTTAAAAGAAAATTTTTAACAAAAGAAAAAATAGAGGGAGAGGAAAAAGAAGCAATTATTGATCAGTTTTTTGAGGAAATAAAAAAAAATATAACTAGAAATTTAATTTTAAATAAAGGGGTTCGATTAGATGGTAGGACTAAAAAACAAATACGTTCAATATCCAGTTTTGTTGATTATTTACCTGGTGTTCATGGTTCTGCTTTATTTTCAAGAGGAGAGACTCAGTCTTTAGCTACAGTCACACTAGGATCTTCTTTAGATGCTAACAGAATCGATAACGTTGTTGTGGAAAATCAGGAGAAATTCTATTTACATTATAATTTTCCACCTTTTTCTACAGGAGAAATCCGTTCTATAAGAGGTGTTTCTAGACGTGAAGTTGGACATGGAAATTTAGCTCAACGTGCATTAAAAAATGTTATACCTAATAATCCATACACAATTCGTGTTGTTTCAGATATTCTAGAGTCTAATGGATCATCTTCTATGGCTACAGTTTGTGCGGCAAGTTTAGCATTAATGGATGCAGGAATTCCTATAAAAAATCCTGTATCTGGAATTGCTATGGGGTTATTTATGGAAAATGAAAAAAAAATTATTGTATCAGATATAATAGGAGAAGAGGATCATTTTGGAGACTTAGATTTCAAAATAACAGGGACAAAATATGGAATGACAGCTTGTCAAATGGATGTGAAAACAATGCAAGGAGTAACATACGATCTTATGAATAAAATTTTGATGCAAGCTTTAGAAGGTCGCATTTTCATTTTAAATAAAATGTTAGAAACTCTACCTAAATATAGAAAAAAAATGAAACCTAATGCTCCAAAAATATATACTTTGAATATTCCAAAAGATTTCATAGGTTCAGTTATCGGTCCTGGTGGAAAAGTAATTCAAGAAATACAATCATATACAAATACAAATATATTCATTGAAGAAAAAGGGGATTCAGGTTACATTGAAATTATCGGAAAAGATGATGAAAAAATAGAAAAAGCCATTAGTAGGATTAAAAAAATAGTTTTTGTCCCTGAATTAGGAAAAGTTTATAAAGCAAAAGTAAAATCTATAAAAGATTTTGGTGCTTTTGTTGAAATTTCTAAAGGAGTAGAAGGGTTGCTGCATATTTCGGAAATAGGATGGAAAAGATTGAATAATATAGAAGAAGAGTTGCATATAGGAGATATTATTGACGTTAAATTTATGGGAATGGATGAAAAAAATAAAAAAATGAAACTCTCTAGAAAAGTACTTTTACCCCGTCCTATAAAAAAATAAAATTAAAAAAATATGAGACAACTTAAAATTACTAAACAAGTAACAAATCGCGAATCTGAATCGTTAGACAAATACCTTCATGAAATAGGGAAAATCCCATTATTAACTCCAGAAGAAGAAGTAGAATATGCTCGTAAAGCAAGAGAAGGTGATGCTAGTGCTATAGATAAACTTGTCAATGCAAATTTACGTTTTGTTGTTTCTGTAGCCAAACAATATCAAAATCAAGGATTAAGTTTATGTGATTTGATTAATGAAGGAAATTTAGGTTTAATTAAAGGAATATTACGTTTTGATGAAACAAGAGGATTTAAATGTATATCTTATGTAGTTTGGTGGATTAGACAAGCAATTTTACAAGCTATAGCAGAACAATCACGTTCCATTAGACAACCTACAAATAAATTAGCTTTATTAAATAAAATATTGAAAACCCTTGCTCAATTAGAGCAAGAATTACAAAGAACTCCTTCTGCAAGAGAGATAGCAGAATATTTAGATATGAATGAGAAAGATGTTGAAGAGTCTATAAAAAATTCGGGAAGACATGTTTCAATGGATGCTCCATTGATAGAAGGAGAAGACTCTAATTTATATGATTTAGTTAGATCTGATGAATCCCCTCGTCCAGATGAACACTTAGAAAAAGAATCTTTACGTAAAGATATAAAAAGAATTTTAGAAACTTTAAGTGAAAGAGAACGTCGTGTTATCATTTTACATTTCGGATTAAATGGGGCTCCTCCTATGACTTTAGAAGAAGTAGGACAATCTTGCGATTTAACAAGAGAACGTGTTAGACAGATTGAAAGTATAGCTTTAAAAAGATTAAAACATTCTTCTAGAAGTAAAATATTAAAACCTTATTTAGGATAGGATAAAACGAATGCGACCTCGAAGGGATTCGAACCCATAATCTTCTGATCCGTAGTCAGATGCTTTATCCAATTAAGCTACGAGGCCCATAATACAAATATACTAATTAACTTTAAATATTATGATTGAATTATTTTTAATAATGTTTCTAGTTTAATAGATGATTTTCCTATAAGTCCTCCATCTATATCTTTTTGAGAAAAAAAATCTTTTGCATTAAGATCATTAATACTTCCTCCATATAAAATAGATATTTTATTAGAAATATTTTTTCCATATTTATCAAAAAATAAAGAACGAATAAATTTATGCATAGTCTGAGCTTGCTCAATAGTAGCAGTTTTTCCTGTTCCAATTGCCCATATTGGTTCGTATGCTATATAAAAAGATTTTATCTCGTCTGAAGTGCAATGAAAAACAGTTTCTTTTAATTGGTTTTTAACAATATCAAATTGTTTATTATTAGATCTTTCTAAAGATGACTCCCCTACACAAAAAATAATATTGAAATTATACTTTAATGCTATTTTTATTTTTTCTAATAAAATATTTTCTTTTTCAAAAAACAATTCTCTTCTTTCACTATGTCCTAATATAACGTTTTGAACTCCTATAGACTTTAACATATAAGCGGATACTTCTCCTGTATAAGAGCCTTTATCTTTATGATGAATATTTTGAGCTGCAATATTTAAAGTTGTTCCTTGTAAGATTTGATTCGAAATATGTAAAAAAGGAAAAGAAGGGGATATAATAATTTTTTTATTATGATTTATTTTTCTTTCAAAAATAATTTTTAAAAAATTTCTAATAAAAGAAGTTGTTTCATGAAAGTCATAATTCATTTTCCAATTTGCAATAACAATCTTTTGTCTCACTTTTGTCTCGTTTTTGTTACAAAAAAGTGCAATAATATAAATATTATAAATAGAAAAAATTAGATTTTTATTAAAAATTTCTTTTTAAAATAAAAATAATTTCAATTAATGTTTGAAAACAAAATTTTTCTAATTCTTTTAAAAAAAACTTTTTTTGATTCATTTTTAATAATAAAATATTTTCTAAAATACTGTTTATGGAAAACTTATTTAAAGTTTTATCCATACAATCTGTATTCATTTTTATTTTTTTTAATTTTTCATTATAAATTAAAATCACATCATGATGTGATACATCGTGTGATTGTAATGTAAAAGAAATATCTATTTTTATTAAAATAATTATTAAATAATTTATAATGTCTATATAGGTATCTTCTATTTTTTCTTCTTTAATTTTTTGAGATCCTTTCGACTGAATATTTTTTATACGGATTAGTTTAATTAAAATTTGATCTATTATAGAATAATTGTGAAAAAATTTCCATGATAAACCATAATCTCTTAATTTTTCTAAAAAAAGTTTTTTACATTTTTCTAAAATAGAATCAATAGATGAAAAATTCATATCATTTCATTTTATTTTTTATTTTACAATAAATTACAGATAAATAAATTTTTCAATGATAATTAATTGTGCTGGCACTTTATTGCATTTAAAAGAACCCAAAATAATGGGAATAGTCAATTTAACACCTGATTCGTTTTATGATGGGGGAAAACTATGTTCAAAATACAATCTATTACAACATATAGAAACTTTATTAAATGAAGGCTGTGATTTTATAGATGTTGGGGGATGTTCAACACGACCAGGATCAAAATTTATAACAGAAAAGGAAGAAATAAAAAGAATAACAGAACCTATTCGTGTAATTATGAAAAATTTTCCAAATGCTAAAATATCTATAGATACATTTCGTAGTGAAGTTGCTAGAATAGCAGTAGAAGAAGGAGCTGTAATGATAAATGATATATCAGGAGGAGTATTAGATGAAAAGATGTTTCCTTTGTTAGGAAAACTTAAAATACCATATATATTAAATCACATGAAAGGAATTCCTGAAAACATGCAGGAAAAACCATACTATCATGAAAACATAATAACAGAAATAAATAATTTCTTTTCTGAAAAAATTTTTTTTTTAAAAAAATATGGAATTCAAGATATTATTTTAGATCCTGGATTTGGTTTTGGAAAAACGTTAGAACATAATTTTCAATTATTAAAACATCTATCTTTATTAGGATATCAAGATTATCCAATTTTAATTGGTATTTCTAGAAAATCGATGATGAAATTTATTTTAAAAACTTCTTATGAAGAATCATTAAATGCGACTTCTATTATTCATACTATAGCACTTTTAAATGGATCTAAATTTTTGCGTGTGCATGATGTGAAAGAAGCTGTAGAATGCATTAAATTAGTACAATATTATAGAAAAATTTTATAATTCATTAATAACTTTTATATTATTTTTTCGTGAAGCTTTTTTTCATTGTTATATTTATTGAAAATTTCTTTCATTGATATTTTAGATATTTTTTTAGTAACCATTATTTTATTTCAAATATACAGACTGGTTTACAAAACTGCTGCTTTAAATATTTTTTACGGTATTATTGCAACTTTTATTTTCTGGAAAGTAGTAGAAATTTACAAAATGAAACTTCTTAGCATAGTTATAAGTGCTTTTTTTAAAGGAGGTTTTTTAGCTTTGATTATTGTATTTCAACCAGAAATTAGAAAATTCCTTCTTATTGTAGGAAGCAAAATTTTTTTCAAAAAATTTATATTTTCTCTCTTTAAGAAATCAGGAGTTTCGATTAAAACTGAAACTATAGATAGTATAATAAATGCTTGTGCTATTTTTTCAGGAGATAAGACTGGAGTTTTAATTGTTATTCAATTACATCAGGATTTAAAAGAATTTATACAAAATGGAGATGAAATGGATGCTAAAGTTAATATTTCTATTTTAGAAAGTATTTTCTATAAAAATAGTCCATTACATGATGGAGCTGTAGTTATTACAGGAAATAAAATTATAAAAACAAGAGCGATTCTCCCTGTTTCTTACAATAAAGAAATTCCATCTCGTTTGGGTTTACGACATAGAGCTGCTATTGGATTATCTGAAAAAACGGACGCTATATGTCTTGTTATATCGGAAGAAACAGGTTATATTTCTTATATAAAAGACCAAAAAAGAACTATCATTACTAATATTAATAATTTAAAAATGAAACTCGAAAAAGATTTACTTTAATTAGTTAATTATTTAATTATTTTCAGAAAAAATATATTATATTATTTATGAATATTCAAAGTATATATCAATTATATTCCATTTCTTCTGGGGTAGAAATAAACAGTAAAAAAGTTAAAAAAGGGTCTATTTTTGTAGCTTTAAAAGGAAAAAATTTTGATGGAAATCAATTCGCATATGAAGCGATTTCAAATGGAGCAATATTAGCTGTAGTTGATAATAAAAAATATGTGCGATGCAAAAAAATTATTTTTGTATATAACACATTATATTTTCTACATCAATTAGCAATGTATCATAGATACAGATTCCATCATATCCCTATTATAGCCATAACTGGAAGTAATGGAAAAACCACAACAAAAGAACTTACTGCAGCTATTCTTTCTAAGAAATATAATAAAGTTCATTCTACAAAAAATAATTTCAATAATCATATAGGAATTTCACTAACTATACTATCGATGCCTATCGATACACAAATATCTGTCATGGAAATTGGAGCAAACCATGAAAAAGAAATAGAAAAAATGTGTTCTATCATTGATCCAGACTATGGATATATTACAAATTTTGGAATAGCTCATTTAGAAGGATTTAAAAGTATAGAAGGAATTATACGTAGTAAGTTGGAGTTATATAATTTTTTAAAAAAAAAAATAAAGTCGTGTTTAAACGGAGATGATCCCATACAATTATCTAATAGTAAAGGAATGAAAAGATATATTTTTTCAGAAAAAAAAACCACGGATATAAATATTGAATATTTATGGACTAAAAATAGTATAAAATCTATTTTATCTATTAAAAATAAAAAAATTGTTTCTTCTTTAATAGGAGATTATAATTTATATAATATAGCTTCAGCTATAACTATTGGAATATATTTCAAAATTTCTTTAAAAAAAATAAAAGAAGCAGTGGAAGAATACGTACCTAATAATTACCGTTCTCAAATTTTGATAAAAAAAAATACAAAAATTATTGTAGATTGTTATAATGCAAATCCAACTAGTATGATGAAAGCTCTTACTTTTTTTAACAACATACAAGGAAATAAAATTGCAATATTAGGAGATATGTTAGAATTAGGATTCTTTTCTAACAATGAACATGATAAAATCATTTCTTTTCTAGAAAAAAGTAACATTAACATAATTTTTCTAATTGGAAATATTTTCTTTAATACTAAAAAAACTTCTCAAAGAATAAAAAAATTTATGAATAAAAAAAATTTTGTTGAATGGATTCAAAAATATTCTATTCAAAAAATGGATTATATTCTTATTAAAGGATCTAGAAAGATCGCACTAGAAAGCCTTATTGATTTAATTTAAATTCTTTTTTTTGTACTTGTATATTGAATCTTAAAGATTAAATTTGTATACAATGATTTTATAAAATTTTTCTTAATGAAAGAAATAAGCCCTAAAATCTACATAAAGTGGTTCAAAGATATGTCTTTTTGGAGAAAATTTGAGGATAAATGCCGTTCTCTATATTTAAAACAAAAAATTAGAGGATTTTTACATTTGTATAATGGACAAGAAGCAATACCCGCTGGATTAACTCATGCAATGGATTTATCTAAAGATAAGATGATAACCGCTTACAGATGTCATATTCTTCCTATTTCTATGGGAGTAGATCCAAAAAAAGTAATGGCGGAACTTTTAGGAAAAAAAACAGGGACTTCTCATGGAATGGGGGGGTCTATGCATATTTTTAGTAGAAAATACCATTTTTATGGGGGGCATGGAATTGTAGGCGGGCAAATTCCGTTAGGGGCTGGAATTGCTTTTGCTGATAAATATTTTAATAGAAAAGCTGTAACTTTAACTATTATGGGAGATGGAGCAGTCAGACAAGGATCTTTACATGAAACATTCAATATGGCTATGATATGGAAACTTCCTGTAGTATTTGTATGTGAAAATAATCAATATGCTATGGGAACTTCTGTAAAAAGAAGTAGCAATATAGAGGAAATTTATAAGATAGGAATGTCTTATGGAATGCCTTCCTATCCTGTGGATGGAATGGCCCCAGATAAAATAGCACAATCTGCTTCTGTAGCTATAGAAAGAGCAAGAAAAGGAAAGGGGGCTACTTTTTTAGATATTAAAACTTATAGATATAGAGGGCATTCTATGTCTGATTCTGAGTTATATCGTAGTAAAGAAGAAGTTTATTTATACAAAAAAAAAGATCCTATTTTAAAATTAAAAAGTATTATTATTCGAAATGAATGGGAAACCATAGAAAATTTAAATTTTATAGAAAATAAAGTTAAAAAAAAGGTAGAATCTTGTGTTGAATTTGCAGAAAATTCAGATTTTCCTTCTTTAGAAGAAATGTATGATGTTGTTTATCACGAAAAAAATTACCCTTTTCTAGATAAAATTTTACCTTAACATGCATAATAAACATAAAAATAAAACATAATGGCAGAAATTATATCTATGCCCCAATTAAGCGATACAATGAAAGAGGGGACTTTAATAAAATGGAATAAAAAAGTAGGAGATAAAGTTTCAGAAGGAGATATTTTAGCTGAAATAGAAACAGATAAAGCGACTCAAGATTTTGAGATAGATATTAGTGGTGTTTTACTTTTTATTGGAGTTAAAGAAGGAGAAACTACACGCGTAAATGATGTGTTAGCGATTATAGGAAATGAAGGGGAAGATATAAGTCATATTATTTCAAAATTACAACCCCAAAAACAGGAACAAAAAAACTTGGAACTTGAATCTAAAAAAATTCAAAAAATAAAAAAGGAAAACGAAAAAATATTCATCTCTCCCGTAGCAAAAAAAATGGCTCAAAAAATAGGAGTTTCCATAGATTGTATTAAAGGAAGTGGAGAATATGGAAGAATCGTTAAAAGAGATATAGAGTTTTATGAAAAGAATCATTCAAAGGAAAAGGAAATAGAAAACAGAAATTTTCTGATTCATTCCTCTATGAGAAAAAAAATAGCAGAACATTTAAGTCATTCCAAATTTTCAGCTCCACATTATTATTTGTTTAGCGAAATCAATGCGGACAAATTAATTGAATTTAGAAAAAATTTAAATAATAAATTTTCTTCAGAAGATAAAATATCATTTAATGATATTATTATAAAAGCTGTGGCCCAGTCTTTGAAAAAACATCCTGATATGAATGTGTCATGGGACGATGAAAAGATTATAATACATCCACATATTCATATTGGAGTAGCTGTATCTATAAAAGATGGATTAATAGTTCCAGTTATTAAAAATGCAGATCAAAAATCATTATCACAAATTTCTAAAGAAATTAAAGATAAAGCACTTCGTTCAAAATTAAAAAAAATACAACCAGAAGAAATAGAAAATAGTACTTTCACAGTTTCAAATTTAGGAATGTATGGAATAGAATCTTTTACTTCTATTATTAACACACCTAATACGTCTATATTATCTATAGGATCTATTATGATTCGTCCAATTGTTAGAGATCATAGAATAGAAATAGGAAATATAATGAAAATCACATTATCTTGTGATCATAGAATTATAGATGGAGCTAAAGGAAGTGAATATATTCAATCTTTTAGAAATTTTTTAGAGGATCCTATCACTATATTAGTTTAATCTTTATTTGTTTTTTTTTTTTATCCATAACAAAAAAAAAGGAAATATAAATATTGAAAAAATCAATAAAGAAAATACTTTTTCAGAAAATAAAAATAAAAATAAATCAGGAACATATTTTTTTGAAAAAAAAACGAGTTTGATTCCGAGAACAATAATCACGAAGAAAGAAGAATGTTTTAATTCTGGAAACTTTTCCATTAGTTGAACAAAAAATTGGGCAATTAATCTCATTGATAAAATTCCTATACATACACCCAAAAAAATTAATATGATATTTTCTGATAAAGCAACAGAGGCAAAAATGTTATCTATGGAAAAAGCTAAATCCATTATTTCTATAAGAAAAATTACTTTCCAAAAAGAATTTTGTACTTTTTCATTTTTTATTGATATAGATTTTTTTTTGAAAAAGAAATGATTTAATCCTACAAGAATCAAATAAATTCCTCCTAATGGTTTTAACCACCATATTTTTATTAATATAGAAGCAAATAATAGACATAGGATTCTAAAAAAATAAGCTCCAATAATTCCATATTTTATAGCTTTTTTTCTATCTTCTTTTTTAAGATTTAGAATCATAGTGGCTAACATAGCTGCATTATCTATAGATAAAATACTTTCTATTAAAAATAAATTTCCTATAATAGAAATAGATAAAATAGGATGACGAACGATTTCTATAATATCTTTTTCAAGACTCATTCTTAAAAACTTTGTAGAGCAATTAATTTACTGTAAGTTCCTTTTTTTAAAATTAGAGTATTATGTTTTCCTTGTTCTATAATTTTTCCTTTTTCTAATACAATAATATGATCTGCATTTTGTATAATGGCAGAAGATAATTTATGTGCTATTACAAGAGATGTTCTATTTTTCATCATTTTATTCAAGGCTTTTTGAACTATAATTTCTGATTCTGTATCTAAGGAAGAAGTCGCTTCATCTAAAATCATAATTGGAGGATCTTTAAATACAGCTCTAGCTATGCTAATTCTTTGTTTTTGTCCTAATGATAATTTATTTCCATTATATCCTATAATTGTGTCATATCCTTTTGGAAGTTTTTTGATAAAACAATGTGCATTGGCAATTTTAGCTGCTTGTATGACAGAATTTATAGATATTTTTCTTTCTGCTCCTAATGTTATATTATTGAAAACAGAGTCATTAAAAAGAACTGGTTCTTGAGTGACGATCCCTAATAATTTTCTATAATCTTTAATTTTTAAATATTTTATATTAGTTCCATCTACAGTAATTTCTCCAGATGTGACATCATAAAAATTAGCTAACAAATTAGCAATAGTAGATTTTCCACTGCCAGATCTTCCCACTAAAACTACGGTTTCTCCTTTTTTCAAAGAAAAACTTAAATTTTGAATTAAAATTAATTTGTTATAAGTAAATGAAACATTTCGAAATGAAATTTCATTTTTAAAATGAAAAATGGACTTATATCTAATTTTTTTGTGTGATACACATTTTGTATTCAATATTTCGACAATACGTTCTGCAGCAGCTCTTCCTTTTTGAACATTAGATATAGAATTCACTAAACTTTTCGCTGGATTAATAATTTGAAAAAATAGACCTAAAAGGAAAAAGTATTTCTGGAGCCATTTCTTTTTTTCCAAAAAAAGTTTCCCTCCATACCAAATAATTAAAATCATTGTAATTGAACCTAAAAATTCGCTCATAGGAGAAGCCAATTCTTTTTTTCTATTAACACGAGCAGACAGTATTTTTTGATATTCAGATACTTGTTCAAAACGTTTTTGCATTTGATTTTCAGCATTGAAAATATTTATAATTTTGATAGAATTTAAAGTTTCTTCTATAACAGAAAATAATTTTCCTAATTGATTTTGAGCACCTCTTGCATCTTTTTTTAAACTATTTCCTATAATAGATAAAAATGCGCCCATTAAAGGGAGCAATAAAAAAGCAAATAACGTTAGTTGATAACTCATTAAAAATAAGGCGATCAAATGAAAGATAAACATAATAGGAGAACTCATCAAATTAGCTAAAGAACTAACAATAGAGATCTCTATTTCATTGACATCATTAGATAATCTAGATATTAAATCTCCATTTTTTTTATTTGAAAAAAAAATTATAGGTAAAGAAAGTATTTTTTTGTGAAAATCGTTTCGAATATTTCGAACTATAGAAGTCTTGATTCCTATTAAGAAATATTCTGCCAAATATCGAAAAACATTTCGAATTAAAAAAAGTAAAATGATAAAAATACAAAATATAGCTAAAGTGTTTATCTTTCCATATTTATCTGATAGTATCTTGATATAATTATGAAAATATTTCATAATGAAGTCAAAAGATACATTGAAAGAATTCAAAAATGTTGTTTTATTTTTGTATTTAGAAGATTGAAGTAAAATACTCAATACAGGCGAAATAGATATTATAGATATAACTGAAAATAAGGAGTATAAAAAATTACATAATATGTTAAAGACATAATGATGTTTGTAAGGTTTTGAATAAGACAAAATTTTTTTAAGTGCATTCATTTAATTTTCTTAATCCCAAAAAGAATAAAGATAGACATAAAAATTTTTTAATTAATAAAATAATATTTCATAATTATTTATTTTATTTATGCAAATCGATAAAATAAAATGCGTATAAGAAACTTTTTTACGATTTTTGTAACCATAATACTGACTACAATTTGTTTATATTATATATTATCTAGTATTGATATTGAAAATTATACTTTAAAAAGAAATAATAAAAAAACTTTAAATCTAGGATTAGATTTAAAAGGAGGAATGAGTATGATTTTAGATATCTCTGAAAGAGATTTGTTAAGAAAATTTTCTGACAATTCTCAAAATTTTATTTTTTTAAAAGCATTGCAAAATGCAGATGAAAAAAAAAAAGAAAATCCAAATACAGATTATTTATCATTTTTTATAAATTCTTTTAATCAAGAGAGAAAAAATAAAAAATTAAATATTAATTTATCTTCTCCAAACTTATTTGGAAATCAATCAAATTCAGAAGATATTCATTATAATAGTTCTGATTTTGAAGTAGAAAGATTTCTAAGAAAAAAAATAGAATTATCTATAATTTCTATTCAAAATATTTTGAGATCTAGAATAGATAGATTTGGAATCAAACAACCAAATATACAAAGAATTAAAAATTCTAATCGAATTTTAATAGAATTGTCCGGATCCGGTATAAAAAATATGGATAGGATAAAAAATATTTTAGAAAAAAAAGCTGAATTAAATTTTTTTGAAACTTATAGTTTTCAAGAAATTGTTCCATATTTTAATACGATAGATAATTTTTTTAAGAAAAAATATTTTAAAAAATCTATTATAGATATTTTGAATATTTCACTTATTAAATCCTCACATATAGTTGGATTAGTTCATGTAAAATATCAAAAAATCATTTCCGATTTTTTAAATTCTACGGGAGCAAAAAATTGTTTACCATATCATTTACATGATGTGAAATTTATGTGGGGATATAAAAATTTAGATAATTTTTTACAATTATTTGCTGTTAAAATAAATGATAATGATGAAGAAACATTTTTAAATGGAAATATGGTAACTCATGCCTACAAATCTTTTAGTCCTTTAAATGAAATATCTATAAATATAAAAATGAATGAAGAAGGATCTAAAAAGTGGAAAAGATTTACAGAAAAAAATATGGGAAAAAGTGTAGCAATAGTGCTTGATAATTTAGTATATGCAGTTCCTGTAGTAAAATCAATCATTTCAAATGGAATGTCTCAAATATATGGAAATTTTTCAATACAAGAATCCAATGACTTAATTAATATATTGAATACCGGGGAATTACCTACATCTATAAGAGTTGTTCAAACAGATGTGATAGGTCCTTATTTAGGGAAAGAATCTATTCGAAGGGGAGTTATATCTTTTTTAATCGCCTTATTTTTTATATTTATTTGGATGTTTTTTTACTACTCTATTCCAGGATTATATGCTGGCGTTGTCCTATTTTTTAATATAATATTTATTTTAGGGATTCTTATTTCTATGAATGCAGTATTGACCTTTCCTGGTATTGCAGGAATTATATTAACATTAGCAATGTCAATGGATGCTAGTATTCTGATTTATGAAAAGATTAAAGAAAATATAAAAAATAAAGTTTTTATTTTAACATCTATTAATAATAGTTACTCATTACAGGGAGCTTTATCATCTATTATAGATGGACAAATCACTACTTTATTATGCGGAATCATTTTATTTTACTTTGGAATCGGACCTATACGAGGTTTTTCTACTACCTTAATTATTGGAATTGTGATATCTATGTTTACTTCCACTTGTTTAGGAAGATTATTTTTAGAATGGCATTTAAAAAAATATAAAAAATTTTTTTTAGAAAAAAAATATTAATTCCTGTTTTGAATAAAATTAAAAATATACAATACGATTTTTTATCTAAAAGAAAATGGGTCTATATAATTTCTTGTATAATTATTATTATCAGTATATTATCCTTTTTATCAAAAGGATTTAATTTTGGGTTAGATTTTGTTGGAGGTCGTTCTTATGTAATTCTTTTTGATCGTAAAATGCTTCCCGAAAAAATTTCAGAAATTTTATCAAAAACATTTACAGAAAATGGAAAACCTTCTTACCCTAGGGTCCAAACATTCGGAGACGAAAATCAACTTAAAATAGTTACTAAATATAAAATATATAAAGAAAACAACCAAGTAGACGAAATGATTTTAAAAAAAATGTTTACAGCTTTAAAAGGCTTTTTACCTATAAATTTTTATGAATTTAAAAATATAAAAAAAAACAAATCATTAGGTATTTTATCTATCGAGAAAGTGGGGCCTTTAGTAGCTAGAAACATGATTTATAAATCTTTTATTTCCATAATTATTTCTTTAATAGGAATTTTTACATATATCTTTATAAGATTTAAAAAATGGCAATTTGGATTAGGAGCAGTAATCTCTTTAATTCATGATTCAATTATTGTACTTGGAATATTTTCTTTTTTTCACGAAAAATTTCCTATTCTAGAAATAGATCAAACTTTTATAGCTGCTTTATTAACAATTATAGGTTATTCCATAAATGATACTGTAATAGTTTATGATAAAATTAGACAAATTTCAAAAACAACATCTTTCATGATGAAAGAAACTATAAATCAAGGAATTTGTAGTTCTATTACCAGAACTATAAATACTTCTTTTATTACTTTATTAGTAATTTCTATTATTTTCTTATTTGGAGGAAAAGTTCTTCATAGTTTTATGTTAGCTTTATTTATTGGAATCAGTGTTGGAACTTATTCCTCTATATTTATAGCTCCATCTATAGTATATGATTTTTGTAAAAAAAATATGAAAAAATGAGTAATTTTTTATTTATTAGTATAGAAGAAAGTTTTTTTATCATTTTTATAGCTATACTTGTTTTTGGCCCTAAAAAAATACCAGATATAGCTCGTGGATTAGGAGAAGGAATCCGATATTTAAAAAATGCCAAAACAAAAATTAAAAATGAGATTATTAAAAATAATATTGATCAATCTATAAAAAAAAAAGACAATCATAATCATAAAGAAAAAAAATACATACCTCCTTATTCTATAAAACGAAATAATTAATTATATGTTTTTTCTATAGTCTTTAATATTAGATTTTTCAATTAATACATCTCCTATTTTTTCTAAAACATTTTTTCTTAAATTTATATTTAAAGATTCCATTTCAGAAGAAAAATAAGAAATTTTTTTAGATGTATTAAAACGTTTTAGTGGTCTTATGAAAAAAATCCCTTTTTCTCCTAATATTGGTTTAGAAGTTTTATGTAATTTTGAGGAAAAGGCATATCCCACTACTTTAGGTTCTTGATAATTTTCAATCATAGACTGATAAAAATTGATTTTATGATATTTATTTATTTTTCTAGAAAAACGTAAAGCAATTTTTTCCAAACTTTCATATTTATTGTTGATTATACTAGATAAATAGTGATCAATTTTTTTATTGATGAGTAAAGGGATTATATTATTTTTTATTTCTTCAATAGGATATCCTTTTTTTTGAATTTTAGATAAAAATACTATGATATAATCCTTATTTGAAGTGTAAAAAATCTTAGTGTCTCCCTCTTTTCTGTTTTTTTCATAAGACCAATTTATAATTTCTTTATCTAATTCGGTATTTAAATCGTCAATATTCCATTGAAAACTTTTTATTTCTTTTAAAAAAATAGTTTCATATCTTTTTTTCCTCGCATTATTGATAAATTCATTCAAACTTGAATTCTTATTTTCCTTCAAAAATTGAATAATTTTTTGATAAAGGAGATCTTCCGTTTTTTTTGATGGAATAAGTGTTTTTATTATTACAGCGAATTGATAAACAGGTTTTATATCTTTTACATTGTCAATTCTAATAATGTGATATCCAAATTTGGTTTCAGCTAAACCTATTGTTCCTTTTTTATTTTTTGAAGAAAAAAAATCAAATCTACCCTTATTTTCCTTAAATATTTCATTTTGATCATCATATTTTATCCATCCTAAATTTCCTTTATTTTTTTTCGCATTCCTGATATCATCAGATTTTTTTATGATTAATGAATGAAACTGATTAGGATTTTTTGTAACAATCCCATATATTTTTTTTGCTATTTTTTCAGCATCTTTCTTCGTTCTATTTTTGTAAAAACGTACAGAATCTTTATGAGAAATCAATATATGACTGGATAAAACAGAATGATATATCATTTTTTTTCCAGTTAGTTTAGCCATAATATAAACATTATTTTCTTTAACAGGGCCAAACATATTTCCCACTTGATCGTGATTATCCACAAAATGTTGCAAAGCAACAGGAAGATTTTTTTTTAAATAAAAATTAGAATCAAAAGGTTTTTCAGATTGATTAGAAACAATTATAGAATTATGATTGGAAAATTTAAATTTTTGAAATAATTTTTTCATTTTGAAATCCATATTTTTTTCATCATCCAATGATGGATAAGAACGAAAAACTACAAAACTAAGATTTCTTAAATTTTCTTTCTTATAAAGAAATTTGTTTTTTTGAATGAAATCATGGATTTCATGACTTTTTATTTTATAATATTTTTTTTCTATTTCTGAATAAGGAAAAAATATATAATCAATTATGGAAAATAAATTTTTATCTTTATAGTTCAATTTAGCTTCTACAAAAGATGTATTGAATCCATACATCAACATTTCTACATATTTTTTTGCAACAATTCTTTTTGAAATACTCTTTTTTTCATAAGACCAAATATTTTTTTCTTCTTCTACTTGAGGAGTTAAATGCGAAGGTAATTTTTCCAAATTTTTTAAATACAATTTAAATTTTTTCATATTCATTTTTCCTTGATCATTTTGAAAATCAATAATTTTACTATATATTGATTGCTTTTCTATTGCTTTCCAAAAATCTATTTTTGTGCTTTGTATTCCTAATTTTTTAGCTTCTTGATTTAAAACTTTTTCATGAACTAATAATTTCCAAGCATCATTCTTTAAATAATGATCCGGTTCATTTTCCCGAAATCGTTTCAGAAATTGAAAACAATCAACGTATTCTTTTATAAGAATGTTATCTCCATTTACTTTTCCAATAATAGTGGAATTTTCAGTAAAAAATTTTAGGATCATATTAGGATCTAATACAAAAAATATCAAAGATATGCTTATAAAAAAGAAAACTAACCATGTATTTTTTCTGATTTTTTCTAAAAAATTCATTTTAAAATTTTTTTTTAAGAAAAACTTCTTCTATTTTATTTTTAGACACTTTTTTAATTTCAATAAAAAAATTTTGATTTATGATAATTTTGTCTCCGTTTTTTGGAATATCTCCTATATGAGTAACAATCAACCCCCCTAAAGTTTCATATTTATCCGATTTAGGAAGATCCAAATTATATTTGGCATTAATAAAGTCAATTTCTAAACGTGCAGAAAACAAAAATTCATAATCATTTAATTTATTATCCAATAATACATTTTCATCATGTTCATCTTTAATATCTCCAATAAATTCTTCCAAAATATCTTCCATAGTTATCATTCCTGCAGTCCCCCCATACTCATCTAATACAATAGCAATACTTCTTTTTTTTTTAATTAAAAGATCCATAATTTCTCTAATAGGAGTTGTCACATGAACTAATTCTACGGATCTAATTATAGATTCAATATTTTTTGGTTTCTTTAGTAATTCTAAATAATGAATATAACCTATAATATTATCTATATTATTTTTATAAATAACTATTTTAGATAAGCCGCTTTCAGTGAAAAGATTTCGAATGTTATCTATAGAAGAAAATACTAGATTAGAAGAAACTATTTCCTTTCTAGGAATCATACATTCTCGTGCTTTTTTTTCAGAAAAATCCAAAGCTTTATGAAAAATTTCAATTTCAGATTCCACAATCTCTTTTCCTTTTACATTTTTTTCTATTTTTTCTGACAAAAAGTAAATCAAATCTTCTTTGTCAAAAAATTTTTTTTTATCATTTTCTTGTTCTCCTAAAATCTTTAAAAAAACATTAGAAATACAAATAATCAAGTTTGTAATAGGAGAGAATATTTTATATATTACATATGCAGGTAGGATGAATAAGCTTAATAATTCATTTGAATAAACACTAAATATTATTTTGGGAATAAATTCCCCAACGATTAAAATAATAGTTGCAGAAAAAACTGTTTCTAAAAAAAACATCCATAAAGAATTATCTGAAAATTCTTTTGGAAAAAGAAATAAAAATAATTTCCCCATATAAATACCATATATAACTAAGGATATGGTATTTCCAATTACCATTGTAGTGATAAATTTTTTAGAATTATTAATACTTTTTGAAAGAATTTTAGAATGAAAGGATCCTTTTTTATTTTCTTTTTCTATCTCTATTTGAAATAAACTAGAAGAAATTAAAGCCATTTCCATACCAGAAAAAAAAGAAGAAACAAATATAGTGATAAAAACTATACTAGTATAAAAAATTATATTATTTAACAGGCAAAGTTCCACTAATACTTTTTAATCTAATTTTTTTTAAATCTTCAGTAGCTTCTATTCCATTTGTTGCGTGCAGTATAATTTTATCTGTTTTATCTGAATGAGATATAATTGTTGTATATTTTTTATTAAATATTTTTTTATCTTTTCTATTCCAGAAAATTTCCTCAGTTTTCAAAAAATACCCTTTGGAATTCATAATTTTTATATTTCCTTTAATATGATAAAATATTTTATTAATTGATTTGACCCAATCAGCACTAAGATAAGTATATTTATTAGTATTTTGATCATAAATGAATAAATTCAAACCATTTGGAAATAAAGTATAAGAAGCATATTCTTTAATAACAGGAGAATAAATCAAAAATTTTAATATACCTTTTTCTTTATATAAAAGACTTGTTTTAATAAAGATATTTTTAGGTATTTCTTTTTTATTATTTTTGATTATTATAAAGGTATCTTTCTTCATACAAGAAAATAGAAAAAAAAATACCAAAAAAATATAATAATGAAATTTATGACTGATTATTTTATTGTACTTTTGTTTTATTTTTATGTTTTTGTTTGGTATCTTAGCTCAGTAGGTAGAGCAAAGGACTGAAAATCCTTGTGTCCCCGGTTCGATTCCGGGAGATACCATTATTTTAATCCTAGTTCTTTTTTAACTGCTTCTGTTATGTCTTCTCCTTTATTTACTAAAACTCCTTTTCCAGGACTACAATCATCTACTCTTATAATATCTTTGTCTTGATCTATTACTTTATGAATCGCGTTTTCTATTTTCTTATATATAGGATTTAGTAGTTGATTTTGTTTTTTAGTTAAATCATCTGCAGCTGTTTTTTGGTAGGCATGAGCTCTTGCTTGTAAAATTTCTAGCTCTTTCTTAAGAATTGGATTTTTATTTTTTTGAAATTTTTCTGCTTTTCTATGAAATTCTTTTGCTAATTTATCTAATATATTTTCATGAATTTTACTAATTCTGTCTAATTCTTTTTGAACAGTAGAAAACTCTGGCATTTTTTCTATCAAAAACATACTATTAAGACAAACTATTTTTTTATTACATTCCTTGTAATCTTTGTAATCTTTAGAAGATGAATAATATACAGATAGAAATATAAATAATAGAAAATAAAAAATTGTATTTTTTTTCATATAATTCTTTTTTTTGTGTTTTTATTTGTATTGATTTACAAATCTTTTCCTATTATAAAATGTGTTTTCCATTTTGATTTATTAAAACCATGAACGAGATCACGATCTATAGGATATCCAAAATCCATACCTAAAAAACCTATTGGCCCCCAAAATAAACGAAGTCCAAATCCAAAAGATTTATTCATAATTATTGGATTAAATTTTTTATAAGAATCACTAATATTTCCCCCTTCCATAAAACAAGTTGTCCAAATTTTTAACTTTGATAAATTTTTAATTAAATAACGTATTTCTAATACAAGCTTATCGTAAATTATTCCTCCATTATTTGGAATTTTATTTTTATAAGAATATCCTCTTAATGGAATATGATCTTTATTATATAATTTGAATCCTAATAAATTATTAGGCACTCCACCCATATAAAATTTTTGAAATGGAAATAATTCTACTGAATCAGTATATTGTCCTAAACAACCTAATTCTCCTCCTGCTTTAAAGATCATGTTATCTATAATTTTTTTATACCAAAAAAAAATTATTTTTAATTTAAAATACTCCATCCATTCTTTATTTCTATTATTTTTAATAATTACGGAATATGGAAGAGAAAAAAGACTATCAAACTGTATTTGAGATCCTTGAAAAGGAAAAATTATATTGGGGTTTGTTGAATTTCTTTGTAATGAAATTAAGTAAGTGAGATTGTGGAATCTACGTTTTTTAGAAGAAAAATCTTCTTCTTGATAAAGAAATCTTTCGTAATCTATAGATGTAAAAATTTTTGAATAAGGATCTAAAAAAGTTAGAAATTTATTCAAATCAATAGAGATATTGATTTTTTTTAAAAATTTATTTTTTTCATGTGAAATTTGAGTGTTTTTATATATCTGAGATAAAAAATATAAATCCTCTTCATTTTCAATTTTTTTTACTGAATACTGACTCTGAAAAGTCATAGAAGTAGGATGGGTTCTTTCTATCCAAGGTTCTGTGAAAGAAAAACCATAAGATGTAAAATCTTTTCCTAACTGACTATGAACAACTAATTTTTGTCCATCCCCTTGAGGTATGGGGTTCCACAAATTCCAATTAAAAACATTTTTAATAGAAAAATTTTTCAGATTTAACTTAAAATTTCCAATAATTTTTCTAAAATTTTTTCCTCCAAATCCTCCATGAAACTGAAATTCATTAGTATTTTGTTCTACAATATGCCATTCTATGTCTACATTTTCTTTATTGGGTTTAATTTCATAATATACTTTTTTAAAAAGATTTAAATTCTCTAAATTTAATAAACTATGTTTTACTTTTTGAGTAGAAAAAAGATCTCCTGGATAAGTTTTTAATTCTCTTCTTATAACATGATCTTTAGTTATTAAATTTCCTGATATGATAACTTTATTTATATATACAGGTTTATTCTCTTCTATTTTTATTTCCAAATCTACTCTATTATCCAGAATTCTTTTTTCTATAAAAGTAATATTAACAAACAAATGTCCTAAATCGAAATAAACATGTAAAATGCTATTAGAAGAATTTAAAATATTTTTTTTAATTCCTATTTGATTATATATGTCTCCTTTCTTGTAAAAAAAAATTTTCTTCAAGAAATCTGTTTTTATTTTTTTATTTCCTAATATACTAACGTTTCCTAAATAGTACTTTTTCCCTTCTATGATTTTTATCTTGATTCCATAATTTCCCGATTTTTTTTTCCATATAGAATCTAAAAATACTTGAACATCAATAAATCCAATAGATTTATATTTATTGATAATATTTTTTAAATTTTCCTTTATATTTTCCTGAACAAAAATGGGGTTTTGGATTCTAGAAATTATAGAATAAAAATATTTTTTTGTGATCCCCATGAATTTAAGTAATTCTTGATCTTGTACTGATTGATTCCCGTCAAATAATATTTCTTCTATTTCAATTTTTTTTCCTTTATTTACATATAAACATAATATGTTTTTTTGATCACGATCTTTGTTAATCTCACTTTTTATATCAATTTCATGATATCCTTTTTTTGTATAATATTCTTGCACATCATTTTTTATAGTTTGAATTAAATCTCCAGAAATTTTATCTCCAATTTTTATTTTTTTTATATTAGGAAACTCATCTTTTTTAATTCCTTTTACTTTTATTTCATGAATTTCTTCCAGATCTTCCAATTCAAAAAATAAATCAATATCATTTTTATACACACTTTTTTTATAAATAGATATTTTTTTAAAAAGATTACTTTTCCACAATTTTCTTATAGCATTATCCGTTTTGATTCCATGAATATCAACTGATTCTCCAGGAAAAATTCCTGATAATTCAGAAATAAAAGGGACATCATATTTTGTTTTTCCTATGACATGTATTTTTCTTATTATAAAAGAAACATTTTGTTTGTCATAATTGGTATTGGTTACAAAATCATTTTCATTATCATTATGAACAGAAAATGAATATCCTTGTTGGATTGGTATTATTATTATGAATAAATAAAAAATACTGTTTATAAAAATGTTTTTTTTCATGAGTGCAAAAAAATTATTCGATTTTTCCAAAACGACGTTTTCTTTTTTGATAATTTATTATAGCTTCAAAAAAATCTTTTTTACGAAAATCAGGCCATAAAATATTTGTGAAATATAGTTCTGCATAAGCGGATTGCCAAAGTAAAAAATTACTAATCCGTTGTTCTCCGCTTGTTCTAATAATTAAATCTACATCTGGTAAATTTTTTGTATACAAATGATTTTGAAAGAAAGAATGATCTATATCTTTTAAGGTAAACAATCCACGGCATACTTTTTTAGCAATATTTTTTGTTGCTCTTAAAATTTCTTCTCTAGCGCTATAACTCAAAGCCAAAATTAAAGTTACAGATGTATTATGTTTTGTTTTCTTCGTGAAAAAAAACAATTCTTTTTGAATCATTTCAGAAAATCTTTCTATTTCTCCTATGGGAATAATTTTAACATTTTTTTCATGAATTTCTTCCAAATTAATTTTTAAATTAGTATGAAACAAACGCATTAAATCATCTATTTCTTGTTTCGGTCTATTCCAATTTTCTGAAGAAAACACAAACAAAGTTATATAAGGAATTCCTAATTCTTTACATCCGTTTATAGTATCTCTTACAGATTGTATCGCTTTTTCATGACCAAATGTTCTCATTTTTCCTCTTTTTTCAGCCCAACGTCCATTTCCATCCATAATAATTGCTACATGATGAGGGATATTATTATAATCTATTTTTTCTAATAATTTTTCCATAAAAATCATAAACACATCTATTACAAATATATAAATAAAAAATCAAGATTTTTTACATTCAATTTCGTTGATCCATTCCCCATAAAAGTTTTTCTCTCAATGTTTTGTAATATGTATTTTTTCCTTCTTGAAGAAGATATATGTAAAAAGGAGCTTTTTGAATATATAATTCATTCTCCTGATTCAAAGAAGTTAATCTTGTATCCATAGATAAAGAATAATATTTTACACGACTATGTATTTTTAAATAAACCTTTTTATCATCCGATATGATTAATGGACGTGAAAATAAATTATGTGGAGATATAGGTGTTAAAACAAAATTTTTATTTTCAGGACTAATAATAGGACCTCCACAACTTAGAGAATATCCTGTCGATCCAGTAGGAGTAGAAATAATTAACCCATCAGCCCAATAAGAAGTCAGAAATTCATTATCTATATAGGCGTCTATAGTGATCATAGAAACCATTTCTTTTCTTGAAATAACGATTTCATTCAAGGCAAAATTAAAAAATTCATGATGATTTGTTATAGAAGTTTTTAAAGATAATAAACTTCTAGGCATTATATGAAGTTTCCTATTAAAAATTTTATCTATTTTTTTTATAAAAACATCTTTATTAAAAGTAGCTAAGAAACCTAAATTTCCTGTATTTACTCCAACGATAGGAATACCAGAATCTCTGATTAATGTAATGGCAGATAAAATGGTCCCATCACCTCCAAAAGTAAACATTAAACTGAAATCTTGAGTTGTTAATTCTTTATAATGAGAGAATACGGGAAAATCTAAATATTTGAATTCTTCAAAAGAAGACAAAATACGGAAAAATGATTTTTCAATATGGATTTCTATTGAACGATTAGATGCATAGCCTATGAAATGATTCAAATATGGTATATTTTTTTTGTGAAATTTTTGTCCATATACGGCTATTTTCATTTTAAAATTTTCTTACAATAAATTGAAAAATTTACGAAATTTTTGTCTTATTGTATTTGATCAAATTAAATAAAAAATTAAATTTGTGTTTTTTTAAAAAAATATAAGGCATAAAATGAAACAATCTTTGTTTCCTGCAAAAATATTATTGTTTGGAGAATATGGAGTTTTGAAAAATTCAAGTGGACTTTCTATCCCTCATAATATTTATAAAGGAACTTTAAGCTTTCCTTGTAAATTCAATAAATATAAAGATATTTTATGTTCCAATTATCAAATTAAAAAATTTTATGACTTTTTATCTATTTTAGAAAAAAAAAACGAATATACGAAATTAGATTTAAAAAAATTATATATAGATATACAAAATGGGATGTTTTTTCATTCAAATATTCCTCAGAGATATGGAGTCGGAAGCTCTGGAGCATTAGTAGCTGCTATTTATGATAAATACACAAAAAATAAATTAAAGGGGTCTTTTAAAGAAGAAATTATAATATTAAAAAATATATTTAGCCAAATGGAGTCTTTTTTTCATGGGAAAAGTTCTGGAATAGATCCTTTAATTTGTTATTTAAATCAACCTTTACTTATTAGATCTGAAACTGATATTTCTATCACAAGTATTCCAAAAAAAAATCAAGGAGAAGGTGCTATTTTTTTATTAAATTCTGGAATGCCGAGCAAAACTGATTTTATGATTCAATTCTTTTTGAAAAAATTAAAACATGATAATTTCAAAAAAATTTTTTTTGCAGAATTCATGAAATATAATGAAAAATGTATTGAAGCTTTTTTAAAAGAAGATTTTAAAATTTTGTTAAAAAATGTGAAACTGTTATCTGTTTGGGTTTTTAATCATTTTCGTCTCATGATTTCTAAAAATTTTTTAAAAATATGGGAAAATGGAATATTCAATAATATTTATTATTTAAAATTGTGTGGATCTGGAGGTGGAGGTTTTATTTTAGGTTTTACATCAAATTATGAATTATCCAAAAAAACATTGAAAAAATACGCAACGGAAGTCCTTTTTCGTTTTTAATTCCATTTTTTTATGCATCATAAGGAAAAAATTAAAATTAGATTAAATCATTACTTGGCCAATGCAGGAATTTCTTCTAGAAGAGGAGCAGATAAACTTATTCAATCTGGAGCAATAGAAGTAAATGGAAAACCTGTTTTAAAATTAGGAACTATTATCAGTCCAGATGATATTGTGAAATATAATGGTTCTAAAATTAAATATAAAAGTAAAATTTATATACTTCTCAATAAACCTAAAGGTTTTATTACTACTACACAAGATCAATTTAATAGAAAAACAGTAATGAATTTAATTCCTTCTCTATCTAAATATAGAGTTTTTCCTGTAGGAAGATTAGATCGTTCTACTACAGGAGTTTTACTTATAACAAATGACGGATATATCGCTGAAAAATTGACTCATCCTAAATATCATATAAAAAAAATATATCATGTGTCATTAAATAAAGAAATCAGAAATGAAGATTTAGATAGAATAAGACAAGGAAAAATTTATCTGAAAGAAGGAAAAGTCAAAGTTATTTTTGTGAATAAAAAAAATATCAGAAATCAAATAGAAATCGGATTATATATAGGATGGAATCGAGTCATTAAACGAATATTCAAAAAACTAAATTATCAAGTTGTTCGATTAGATCGTATTAATTTTGGAGGACTTTCCAAAAAAAATCTTAAAATAGGAAACTGGTGTTTTTTGAGTAAAAAAGAAATAGAAAACATTACAAAATATTAATATGAAAAAAATAACCATTATTAATGGTCCAAATTTAAATCTTTTAGGAAAAAGGGAGCCTGAATTATACGGAAATGAAAATTTTTTAGATTATCTTAAAAAATTAAAAAAAAACTACCTTCTAATATAGAAATTGCTTATTACCAAAGTAATAGTGAAGGAAAAATTATAGATATACTACATTCTGTAGGATTCAAATCTGATGGAATTATTTTAAACGCAGGTGCTTATACTCATACTTCTATAGGAATTTATGATGCCATTAAATCTATTTCTTCTACTGTCATAGAAGTACATATCTCTAATATTTATTCTAGAGAATCTTTTAGAAAAAAATCATTTATATCTTCTGTTTGCAATGGTACAATTTTTGGGTTTGGATTAAAATCTTATGAATTAGGAATAATGAGTTTTCTTTTATAAGTATAAGACTGATAAAAATCATTTAATTTTTTTATATGTTGAATTATATCATTGATTCCGTATTCATTTTTTACGGATACTTTAAACCATGTAGGAATGAAACAACCATTTTTTTTAATTTCTTTAATGTAGGAAGAAATATTTTCATCAATAAATCTATGATTTTTTAATTTATCCGTTTTTGTAAAAACAATACAAAAACGGATTTTCGTGTTGTTTAATTTTTGTATAAAATTTAAATCTATTTTTTGTATAAATAATCTACAATCTATTAATAGAAATAAAAAAACAATATTTTTTTGATAAAAAATATAATCTGTAATTAATTTTTGTGTTTTTTGTTTATCTGTTTTTACAGAAAAAAATCCATAACCTGGCAAATCTATTAAATACCATTTATGATTGATTAAAAAATAGTTGATACATTGTGTCCTTCCAGGATAAGAAGAAACTTTAGCTATTTTTTTTTTAGTAATGCAATTTATTAAACTAGACTTTCCAACATTAGAACGTCCTACAAAAGCATATTCTGGAAAATTATGAATCAATAATTGATTGATATTTTTTAAACTTCCTTTAAATTTTACAGAAAAAATTTTCATGATTAAAATTAAATTTAGAAAGCCATTTTTCTAATATTTCTATGAATATTTTAGGATGCTCCATCATTGGAACGTGTCCACACTTATCTATCCAGTGTAATTCTGAATGAGGTAATAATCTATGAAATTCTCTTGCGATTTCTGGAGGAGTAATATGATCCTGTCTACCCCAAATTAAACAAATAGGTTGTTGAATGACAGATAAATCTTTAGACATATTATACTTCATAGCACTTTTTGCAATATACAAAGTTTTAATTCCTTTTTTTTTATCATTTACAATATGAAAAACTTCATCTACTAATTCTTTAGTAGCCATGTTAGGATCATAAAATACTTCTTGTGATTTTCTCCTAATGTATTCATAGTTTTCTCTTTTAGGAAAAGCATCTCCAAAAGCTTTTTCGAATAAACCTGAACTTCCTGTTAAAACAATAGAATGAACTAAATCTAGTCTTTTTTTTGCTATGATTAAAGCAATATGTCCTCCAAGAGAATTTCCTATTAAAGTAGCTCTTTTAATTCCTATTTTCATTAAAAATTGGATTACATATTTAGATATACTAGAAATATTAGTCAAAAATAATGGCATCTTATAAAGAGGTAATGATGGAATAATAACTTGATAACCTTTTTTTGGAAAAAAATCTAAAAGAGCTTTAAAATTGCTTAACCCTCCCATTAATCCATGAAGTAAAATCAAAGGATGACCTTTCCCTTTTTTTATATGAGGATACTTTTTTGTTTGATTATCAATGAGATAAAGCATAATATCATACGATTTTCTTGTTTTTTTATTTTATGTGAGTATTTTTTGTATATTTATCTTGAATAATGAAATAAGCTTCTTTGGCTGCCATTTCTTCTGATTTTTTTTTCGAAGAACCTCTTCCTTTAGTTTGAATTCCATATTCTGATATTGTAAATTCAGATAAATAAATAATTTTGTTTTGATTTTTATTTTCTCTAAAAGTTTTAAAATTTATAAAAAATTTATTTTTTTGAGCCCATTCCATAATCCATACTTTATAGCTGTAAATTTCATTTTGCAATTTTTCAAAATTTACATGAGTATGTAATATTTTTTTATGTACAAAATTTTCACAGCTTTGATATCCTCTATCCAAATAAATAAATCCTATTAAAGCTTCAAGTGTGTTTCCTAGTATATTATTATCATATATCATAGATTTATCGAAAAAAATATCTGCAATAGTTAATTTTTTAGAAATTTCATTTAAATTTTTTCTACATACTATTTGAGATCGTATTTGAGTTAATTCTCCTTCTTTTTTTTCAGGAAATTTTTCACATAAAAAATGTGATATGATAGAATTTAATACAGCATCTCCCAAATCTTTGAAAATTAATAGAATAATTTTGATTAGAATTTCTTTTTTTGCAGAAAAACTATATAGAAACACTTCTTTTAAAAATTCCGTGTTTTTGGGACGAAACCCTAATATTTTTATTAATATTCTAACTACTAAATAATCATTATTTTTTTCAAAAAAATTACTATTTTTAGATAACATTATATTTTTTTAAATAAAATACAAACATTATGTCCTCCGAAACCAAAAGTATTACATACACTAATTTTTACCTTTTTTTTTATCGCTTTGTTTGGGGTTAAATTAATTTTTGGATCTATATTTTTATCTATATGGAACAAATTTATAGTGGGAGGAATAATTCCTGTTTTTAAAGGAAGAATTGAAGCAATAGCTTCTATTGCTCCAGCTGCTCCTAACAAATGGCCCGTCATAGATTTTGTGGAATTAATATTTATATTATGTATATTTTCATGAAATACTTCTTGAATTGCTTTTATCTCTGCAAGATCTCCTAATTTAGTAGATGTTCCATGAGAATTAATATGATCAACATCTTTGCATTCAATTCCTGCATCTTGAATCGCTGATTTCATAGCCAAAATAATTCCTTTTCCTTCTGGATGAGGAGCTGTAATATGGTAAGCATCTCCGGACATCCCTACTCCTACAATTTCAGCATATATATTCGCTCCTCTTTCTTGAGCATGTTGATATTCTTCAAGAATAATACATCCCGCTCCTTCTCCTAACACAAATCCATCTCTGTTTTCATCAAAAGGTCGTGATGCTGTTTTATAATCTTCGTTTCTGGTAGATAATGCATGCAAAGCATTAAAACCTCCTACTCCACTTTGTGTAATGGCGGCTTCAGATCCTCCAGTAACCATAATATCAGCCTTTCCTAAACATATTAGATGGTAAGCATCTACAATCGCATTAGAAGATGAAGCACAAGCAGACACTGTAGCATAATTTGGGCCATGAAGACCATAATTCATAGAGATAAAACCAGCCGTTATATCTATAAGCATTTTTGGAATAAAAAACGGACTAAATCTAGGAAATCTTCCTCCATGTATATAATCTGAAATCGACTCTTCTAAATTTAAAAGACCTCCAATTCCAGATGACCAAACCACTCCGATTCTTTCTCTTTTTTCTTTTGAAAAATTGATTTTACTGTTTTTTATCGCTTCCTCTGAGGCGATAATCCCATATTGTGCACAAGGGTCTAATTTCCGTCTTTCTTTTTTATTAAAAAAAATACTAGGATCATAATTCTTTAACTCACAAGCAAATTTTGTTTTATATTTCTTGGTATCAAAAGAAGTTATGGGGGCGCAACCATTTTTTCCTTTGACAAGAGAAATCCAATATTCATCAACAGTATTTCCTATAGGAGTAATAGAACCAATACCAGTAATTACTACTTTTTTTAATCCATCCATAGATATCTGTCTAATCCATATTATCCTTTATTTCCTCTCTCCATTAAAAGACTTTCTATAGCCTGCACAGCTTCACCTACTGTTGTTATTTTCTCAGCTTTTTCATCCGAAATACTAATATTAAATTCTTTTTCAAACTCCATAATAAGTTCTACTATATCTAAAGAGTCGGCTCCCAAATCATTTGTAAAACTAGCAGTGGGAGTAATATCGTTTTCTTCTACGTTTAATTTTTCTATAATAAGAGCATTGACTTTGGATGCAATATCAGACATAGATTCATAATTTTTTTTATGATACAAAATTAGTAAACTTTTGTAAATCATATATAAATTTGCTTTATGCATAAATAGTAGATGATATATGATCTCTTTTTCTCTAGAAAATTATGGAATTTTGAATTCTTCATACAATTGGCAATTGACGCCTTATGAATTACAAAAAATTATTATTCAAAAAAAAATGGGAATCGAAACAAAATCAGGTGTTTTAGCTATAAATACAGGTTTTTTTACTGGGAGATCCCCAGAAGATCGATTTATTGTAAAAGATAGTATTACAGAAAATAAAGTTTGGTGGGATGAAAAATTTAACCAATCTTTTGATTCAAATAAATTTGATAAATTACATCAAAAGATGGGACAATATTTATCAGGAAAAACGTTATATATACGAGATGGATATCTTTGTTCTGATAAACGTTATCAATTAAATGTTCGTTCTATTAGTGAATATCCATGGTCTGATCTATTTATTCATAATCTATTTTTTAGATTTTCAAAATGGGAAAGAATTTATCCAGATTGGTTATTGTTATGTGCACCTGGATTTCAGGCTAATCCCATAAAAGATGGAACACGAAATAAAAATTTTTCTATATTAAATTTTTCTAAAAAAATAATCCTGATTGGAGGATCAGGGTATACAGGAGAAATTAAAAAATCTATATTTTCTGTTTTAAATTTTATACTTCCCATGTATAAAAATGTTTTTCCTATGCATTGTTCCGCCAATGTAGGAAAACATAAAAAAGATACAGCTATCTTTTTTGGTTTATCTGGGACAGGAAAAACTACTATTTCTAATGATGTTAATAGAAATTTGATTGGAGATGACGAACATGGATGGACTTGTGATAACATTGTTTTCAATTTTGAAGGAGGATGTTATGCTAAAATATTGGGAATTTCTAAAAAAAATGAACCTATGATTTATCATGCGATAAAAAAAGGAGCCATGTTAGAAAATGTAATTTTTAAAAAAAAACTAAAGAAGTAGATTTTTTTAATGATACTATTACTCAAAATATGAGAATAAGCTATCCCATTTATTTTATAAATAATATTGAAAAAAAATTATTGTCTTCTAATATAAAAAATATTTTTTTTCTAACATATGATGCTTTTGGAGTGTTTCCACCTATAGCGAAACTTAATAAAGCACAATCATCTTATTATTTTTTATTAGGGTATACATCTAAAGTGGCTGGCACTGAATTTAATATTCAAAAACCAAAAGCTACTTTTTCTTCTTGTTTTGGAGGGCCATTTATGCCTTTACACCCCGTCCAATACACAAAAATGTTAATGAAAAAATTAGATGATACTGAAATCAATGTTTGGATGATTAACACTGGATTGATATCGGGAGGATCTGGTCCTCGCATTAAATTAGATGATACACGTAAAATTGTGCAAAATGCTTTGAATGGTTTATTATCAGAGGTTCCTTACGAAAAATATCCTATTTTTAACTTTCAAATCCCAAAATATTGTCCTGGGGTATCTTCTAACATATTAAATCCTAAAAATTCGTGGAAAAACAAAGAAATGTATCAAAATCAAATCCGTATTCTTGCCCAAAAGTTTATTCAACATTTTGACATATATAGACAATATACAGATAAAAATATTTCATCTGGAGAACCTGTTTTAGAATAAGTACCTTTTTTTTAATTCTTGTATAAATTTATTAATATATTTCCCTAATATATCAAATTCTATATTTACAATATCATCGATCTCCATTAAATGAAGATTGGTTTTTTTATAAGTATAAGGAAGAATAGAAACGCTAAATGTGTATTGATTACATGTTATTATAGTTAGACTGATTCCATTAATAGCAATAGAACCTTTTTCTACAACTAGATAATCCAATTTTTTTTCCGATTTAAAAAAAAATAACCAACTTCCATTTCTATTTTCAATATTAGTAATCGTAGCAATTGTATCTACATGCCCTTGAACTATATGGCCATTTAACCTTTCATGCAACATAATTCCTCTTTCTAAATTCACTTCATCTTTAATTTTTAAAAAATTTAAATTCGTACATAACAAAGTCTCTTCGGAAGCTAGGACTGAATAAGTATTTTTATGAACACTCATAATACTTAAACATATTCCATTATGACAAATACTTTGATTGATTTGAATGTCATTATTTGAAAATGGATTATTGAAAGTAATCCGAAGATTGTTTTTATCACGATTTAATTGGTGTATTTTTGCCGTGCATTCTATGATCCCAGTAAACATAATATAATTTTTATTATTTTATTAAATTAATCAAATATCATAATATGAATTATAGAAAAAAAAAAATTAAAGTGGGATTTACCACTGGTGATATTAACGGAATAGGAATAGAGATTTTTTTGAAAGTATGTTGCAAAAAAAACCTTTTAGATTTTTTTACTCCGATATTGTTTGGATCTACTAAATTATGTTTTTATTATAAAAAAATTTTGAATATAGAAATCAACAATATACGAGAAATAAAAAATTTTAAAGAAGTTATTGATTATAAAATTAATGTATTCAATATATGGAAAGAAGATATTAAATTTGAATCTATAAAAATCAATGATCCTGAATCAGGAAAATATTCCCTTTCATCTTTGAAAAGAGCTGTAAAAGCTTTAAAAGAAGGAAAAATAGATGTGCTTGTAACAGCTCCAGTTAATAAAAAACATATAAATTTTAAGAATTCTTCATTTTTTGGTCATACTGAATATCTACAAAATGTTTTAGAAGGAGAATCATTAATGTTAATGATTCATGATATTTTAAAAATTGCATTAGTCACTAATCATTTGCCATTAAAAAAGGTAATCCCCGAAATAAATATCAAAAAAATAATAAAATCAATTAAAATTTTACGTCAGTCTCTGACTATTGATTTTTGTATAGAAAAACCAAAAATTGCAGTTTTGGGATGCAATCCACATTCGAGTGATAATGGGTTAATAGGAAATGAAGAAAAAACAAAAATTCAACCAGCTATTGATAGTTTATTTCAAACCCAGGGATGGTTAGTTTTTGGTCCTTATTCTTCAGATAGTTTTTTTGGAAATCAAAGTTATCGTAATTTTGATGCTGTTTTAGCTATGTATCATGATCAGGCCCTAATTCCTTTTAAGACCTTAACTTTTAATCAAGGAGTCAATTTTACAGCTGGACTTTCTCATATACGAACATCTCCTGATCATGGGGTAGCCTATGATATAGCTAAAAAAGGAATTGCCAATGAGAATTCATTTGAAGAAGCTATTTTTAATGCTATAAAAATATTCAAAAACAGACAAGAATACATGAAACTTCGCTCATACAACCTATTATAAAATCACAACAACTATGTTATTTTTTACTTGTAAAAGTCCACCTTCTATTTTGATATCTTTCTTGTTTTTTTTTAATTCTAATTTTAAAAAACCACTTTTTAAGATAGAAATAAATGGAGCATGATTTTTTAATATTTGAAAATATCCCTGATAGCCAGGAGCTATAATAGAAATAATATCTCCTTGATACAAAATTTTATGAGAACTAATAATTTTTAATTTCATAAGTTAATTTTTTATATCATATTGATAACATTTTATTTCCACTTTCTATCACTTGTTCAATAGTTCCTTTTAAATTAAAAGCTGCTTCTGGAATGCCATCTAATTCCCCATTTATTATCATATTAAATCCTTTTATGGTATCTTCAATTTTTACAAATTCTCCTTCTATTCCCGTAAATTGTTTTGCCACATGAAACGGTTGAGATAAAAAACGTTGAACACGTCTAGCTCTAGAAACTATTAATCTATCTTCTTCACTTAATTCTTCTATCCCAAGAATAGCTATAATGTCTTGTAAAGAATTATATTTTTGCAAAATTTCTTTCACTCTTTGTGCACAATTATAATGACTTTCATTGATTATATCTGGAGATAATATACGTGAAGTAGAATCCAAAGGATCTACTGAAGGATAAATTCCTAAAGATGCTATTTTTCTGGAAAGAACAGTAGTTGCATCTAAATGAGAAAATGTAATAGCGGGAGCAGGATCCGTTAAATCATCCGCAGGAACATAAACTGCTTGTACGGAAGTGATAGATCCTGTTCTTGTAGAAGTAATTCTTTCCTGCATAGACCCCATTTCAGAAGATAAAGTCGGTTGATATCCGACTGATGAAGGAATTCTCCCTAATAATGCTGAAACCTCAGATCCAGCTTGAGTAAAACGAAATATATTATCTATAAAAAATAATACATCCTGTTCTTTTTTTTCCCCATTTTCTCCTTCTAAATATTGATCCCTATAATATTCAGCTAATGTCAATCCAGACAAAGCCACTCTTGCTCTAGCTCCAGGCGGTTCATTCATCTGACCAAAAACAAAAACAGCTTTAGACTCTTTCAACAATTCTTTGTCCACCTTAGAAACATCCCAATATCCTTTTTTCATAGATTCCATAAAAGACTTTCCATAATTTATAATTCCAGATTCCAACATTTCTCTCAATAAATCGTTTCCTTCTCTAGATCTTTCTCCTACTCCTGCAAAAACAGATCGTCCTCCATGTCCTTTGGCCACATTATTAATTAATTCCTGTATCAATACAGTTTTTCCTACTCCTGCTCCCCCAAATAATCCAATTTTTCCTCCTTTAGGATAAGGTTCTATTAAATCTATAACTTTAATTCCTGTATATAATATTTCTGTATCAGTAGATAAATCTACAAATGCAGGAGCCTCCCTGTGTATTGGTTTCGTTTGAGATCTATCAATATCTCCTAATCCATCTATACAATCTCCTAAAACATTAAAAACTCTTCCATTAATAGATTTTCCTATAGGGACACAAATAGGTTTATCTAATGCGTAAACTTCTTGACCTCTTTGTAATCCATCTGTTACTTCCATAGATATACAACGAACATTATTATCTCCGATATGTTGTTGAACTTCTAATACAATTTTATTTTTTATAGACGAATAGACTTCTAAAGCGTCATAAATTTTAGGAAGATAAGATCCTTCTTTAAAAGAAACATCAATTACGGGTCCTATAATTTGAGTAATTATTCCTTTAAATTTTTTTTTATGCATCATGTAATCCCTTTTTTTTAAACATTTATACAATTATATTTGTAAATTCTATTTGTTATAGTAAATGTAAGAGAAAAGATATAAATTTTGAAAATTTATTCATTAATTGATGAATTTTCTTCTTTGCATCCATGTGTATTTACACTTGGAATTTTTGATGGGGTTCATGTAGGTCATAAAAAAATTATCAGAAATTTAATTTTTAGATCTCAAAAAAAATATTGTTCCGTTCTGCTCACTTTTTATCCGCATCCCAAAAAAATATTGAGTTATGATAAAAAATTTTATTATTTAAATACTCTTTCCGAAAGAATATATCATTTAAAAAAAACAGGAATAGAACATTTAATTATTCATCCTTTTACTTTAGATTTTTCAAAACTAAAAACTCAAGATTTTTTAGAAAAAATCTTACATCCTAAATACAAAATTAAACAAATCATTACTGGATACGATTCTCATATCGGTAAAAACAGAGATAATTTTTACGAAGAATTAAAAAAACTATCTCATAGAATCAAAGTTTATCAGATAAGTCCTTACAAATTGAGAAAAAAAATAGTGAGTTCTACTAACATACGTAAATCTCTTTTATCAGGAAATTTGCAATGGGCGAACCAAGCTTTAGGGTATTTTTATACATTATCTGGGAATGTAATAAAAGGAAAAGGAATAGGAAAAATGATTAATTTTCCCACTGCAAATCTACAAATAGATTCAGAAAAATTAATTCCTAAAAAAGGAGTTTATGCTGTAAAAATTAATTATTTAAACAACATATATCTAGGAATGTTAAATATAGGAATTAATCCTACTATAGAAAAAGAAAATAAAAAATAAAAATAGAAGTACATATATTCGATTTTTTTGAAAAAATATATGGAAAAAAAATAGATATTTTAATGATTCGTATTATACGTGAAGAAAAGAAATTCAATTCCATTCAGGAGTTAAAAGAACAAATATGCATGGACAAAATAAATATACAAAAATTTTTTTCTTGTGAAAAAAAGAATCGATAAAATCATTAAGTATATATTAAAAAATTTTAATCATAAGATTATTTTTTTATCAAAATCTTCCACTGTTATAGAATATATTCAAAATAAATACGGTTCAAAATTTTGTTCAAAAACTAAATTTTTAACAATAAAAAAATTATTGGAAAATATTTCTGGATTAAATATTTTAGATGATTATTCAACACTGCTTTACTTTTTTTCTCTTTTAAAAAGAGATGATTTTATAAAAAAAAAATTTCATGATTTTTTTAATTGGGGGCCGAAAGTATTAAATGATTTTCAGAATATAGATTTGAATCAAATTAATGTTGAACATTTTTTTTCTTCTATTATTTCTACAGAAAAGATCAATAAATGGAATCTTGATCTTTTGGAAAAAAAATTTTTATTTTGGGAAAAAATTCATGAATATTATTATATTTTACAATCACAACTATTTAGAAAAGGAATTGCTTATTATGGAATGCTTTTTAAAGAAGCAATTAATCGTTTAGATTTATTTTTGTATGATATAAAAGATACAAAAATTATACTGTTTCTTGTTGATGAGACTGCATTTAATGAATGTGAAAAAATCTTTACTAAAAAAATGATTCAGAAAGGACTAGTTTATAATTTATGTGAAAAAAATATTTTAAAATCAAAATATTTTAAACAAAATTTGAATTCAAAAACTCGTTTACAGTATGATAATTTAAAAATTATTGGTGTTTCAAGAGAAATAGAACAAATAAAAACAGTAGAGAATATTATATACAAATTGATAAAAAAAAAGAGAAAAAACCTAATAAAATACTTATAATACCAGGAGATAATCATTTGACTATTCCATTAGTCCATTCTATAAACAAATTAGGAATTAGTATGTCTTTCAATATTAATTATTCATTAAATGATATTCCTATTCATTATACTTTTTATTCTATATTTCAACTACTGTTAAAAAAAAATCAATTCAAAAAATTCACCAAAAAAGATGTTATAACAGTATTATCCAATGGATATATTCAAAAATTTTTTATAAAAAAAAATTCCATATTAAAAAAATTGAATATAGAAAATGATTCTGATTTTATTAGTGAAAGTATAATTAAAAGATATTTATATAAAAATGATTTGTGGATTATTTTTCAAATTCCAACTCATAATATAAAAATGATTCTTATAAGTATTATTGGCTTTATTAGAAAATTGAGAAAATTGTTAATTACGAATATTAGGAAACATTTTTTAGAATTAAAATTCATTTTTAAACTTGAAATTTATATACAAAAACTAAGAATAATAGCCAGAAAAAATAAAAATTTTTCTATAGGAATTAATGATGTATTTCATATGTATGAACAGTTTATTTATACAGAAAAAATACGATATGTCCGTAAAAATAGAAGAGGTTTATATATAACAGGGTTTCAAGACATTTTTTTAGAAAATTTTGATATTGTGATCATTACATCTTTTAATGAAGGAGTCATTCCCCCGAATCATGATAATAAGTCTTTCATTCCTTTTGATATATTACAAATCAATAATATCAATGAAGATTTTTATTTTCATCATTTTACAAGAATTATTCAATTTTCAAAACAAACATATTTAATATATAAAAATCAACCAGATGAAATTAATTCTGGAGAAAAAAGTCGTTTTATATACAGAATGGAAATAAATTCTAAAATCTATACAGAAAAAAAAAATAAACTTTTGGAGCCTATTTTTCCTGTAAGGTCAGAAAAACAGTCTATTGTAATTTATAAAACAAAATCTATAATTTATTGTTTACATGAGTTAATTAACAAAGGTTTATCTCCATCTTCTATTCATCTGTACAATTATAACCCCCTTTTATTCTATTATAAAAAAATACTTAAGTTAAATGATCCAGAAAATACGTCTTACAAAAAAAAAGTGGGAAAAATTATCCATAAAATATTAAAAATTTTATATGATCCCATAAAAGGAAATTGGATAACTATTGATTGTATCCATAAAATGAAAATAAATTATGAATCTATTATAAAAAAAGTTCTTTTGAAAAGAGAAGAAATTATTGAAGGAAATAATATGTTTTTTTATTATATCATAAAAAATTATATAGAAAATTTTATTTCATGGGACGAAAAAATTATTAAAAACGGACATAAAATTTTTTTAAAAGAAATAGAATGTGAAGCATATGCGATATTAAATATCGGATCAAAAAAAGTAAATTTGCATGGTATTATAGATCGTATAGATGAATATGATGGAATCATTCGTATTCTTGATTATAAAATAGGAGTTTCAAAAATTAAAGAAATTAATATTTCTTCGAAAAATATTGAAAATATCTTTTATGATACAAATCATGCTAAAATTATGCAGTTACTTATTTATGTTTATTTGTGGTTTAAATCTTCTATATCTAAAAAAAATAATAAAAAACCTCTTATCATCGGAATTGTTTCTCCTGAAGAGAGTGGAAATATATTACAAGTTCCTATAAATATTTTCAATCTTCAAAAAAGAAACATAACATATGAAGATTATAAAATAAACGTTCTCCCATTTCTTATTAAAAGAATTTCTGATATTCTAGACCCTAATATTCCAATTATAGAAACAATTTATTGATTTATAATATATTTTTCTATATAATCACCCACTTCTTCAGTAGTAGAAGATAATTTTGAATCAATAATATCTGGTGTACATATTTTTTCTTCAATAGAATTTTGAACAGCTTTTTCTAAAAGATTTTTTTCTTTATACATTCCAAAATATTCTAACATCATAGAACCTGAAAGAATACATCCCAAAGGGTTTGCAATATTTTTTCCTTTTGCTTGAGGATAAGATCCATGGATCGGTTCAAACATGGATTTATCATATCCTATAGAGGCTGAAGGCAATAAACCCAAAGAA
Organism: Blattabacterium sp. (Nauphoeta cinerea); assembly: GCF_000471965.1. Lineage (GTDB taxonomy): Bacteria > Bacteroidota > Bacteroidia > Flavobacteriales > Blattabacteriaceae > Blattabacterium. Next base: position 71,733 of record NC_022550.1, on the reverse strand, counting down.
CTTGTTAAAATGCTAGATTCATCTGAAAGAATATCTCCAAACATATTATCTGTTAAAATGATATCAAATTTGTTAGGATTCATAATAATTTGCATAGATGCATTATCTACATATAAAAAATCCAGATATACATCTGGATAATCGAACGATATTTTTTTAATAACCTCTCTCCACAATCTAGAAGTTTCTAATACATTAGCTTTATCCACTAATGTTACTTTCTTCTTACGAAGAAAAGCAGCTTTAAAAGCCATTTCCCCAATTCTTTCAATTTCCGCTTTAGAATAAATACAATAATCATAAGCTTCCTCTCCATTTTTACGACGGCCTTTTTCTCCAAAATAAATTCCACCTGTTAGTTCACGATATATAATAAAATCAATTTTATTTAAAAATTCCTTTTTTATAGGAGATTTATCTAATTTAGGAAAGACAACTATAGGACGAATATTACAATATAAATTCATCTTTTTTCTGAGCTTTAATAATCCGTCTTCAGGTCTCATACCTATTGGGGAATCATCATGTTTTGGGTCCCCTACGCAACCAAATAAAACAGCATCTGATTTTAGACAAATATCTATAGTTTCTTCTGGCATAGGAGATCCAAATTTTTCTATAGCTTTAGATCCAGCTAAAACATTTTTATAATGAAAATTATGACCATATTTTATAGCTATGGAATTTAAAGCTTTTATAGTTTGTTTCATCACTTCAGGTCCGACTCCATCTCCTTCTATTACAGAAATATTTTTTATCATATTATAAATATTTTTCTATTTTTTTCAAAATTTTCTATATCATCTTTTATAGAGATCAAAAAATCTATATCATCATAACCATGAATAAAACAATTTTTTTTATATGGATGTATATAAAATTTATAAAATTCTCCTGTTTCTATAATTGTCACTTTCTGATTAATTAAATTTACTTTTACTTGAAGATTTGGATTTTTTTCAATTGCATTAAATAATTTTTTTAAAAAAAATTCAGATACTTCTATAATTAATAATCCATTATTTAATGCATTTTCTTTAAAAATATCAGCAAAAAAACTAGATATTATCACTCTAAATCCATAATAAAAAAGAGCCCATGCAGCATGCTCTCGACTGGATCCACAACCAAAATTTCTTCCTGATAAAAGAATTTTTCCATGAAAATTAGGATTATTTAATATAAAATTTTTATTTAAAGATCCATCTTTTTTATAACGCCAATCCATAAAAAGATTTTTTCCACATGTTTCACGTTTAATTTCTTTTAAAAAACGAGCAGGAATAATTTGATCTGTATCTATGTCCTCTATAGACAATGGAACAACTTGACTAATTAACGTTGTAAATTTTTTCATGAATATATTTATTAATATCTACAATTTTTCCTTCAATAGCTACAATGGCTGCAGTTAAAGGGCTAGCAAGTAAAGTTCTAGATCCTGGCCCCTGTCTTCCTTCAAAATTTCTATTAGATGTGGAAATACAATATTCACCTGCAGGGATTTTATCTTCATTCATACCTAAACAAGCAGAACATCCTGGTTGACGAAAATCAAATCCAGAATCTTTAAAAATCTTATCTAATCCTTCTTTTCTAACTTGTTTTACTACTTGATTTGATCCAGGTACTATCATCGCTTGTACATGAGTTGCTTTATTTTTACCTTTTATTATAGAAGCGACTAATCTTAAATCTTCTATTCTAGAATTTGTACAACTTCCTATAAAAATATAATTAATTGTCTTTCCTATCAAAGATTCTCCTAATAAAAACCCCATATAGTCCAGAGATTTATGATCTACGTTTAATTTGGGAATTGGATCAGATATTTTGATTGACATTCCAGGATTTGTTCCATATGTTATCATAGGTTCAATATTTTCAGCATTGAATACATATTCCTTGTCAAATATTGTATTGTCATCTGTTTTTAAGGACTTCCAATATTCTATGATTTTTTTTTCTTTTTGTTTAAATTTTTGGAATCCATTACATTTTTTTACGTAATCGAAAGTAATTTGATCTGGAGCTATTAATCCGCCTTTTGCTCCCATTTCAATACTCATATTGCAAATTGTCATTCTCCCTTCCATACTCATTTTATCAATAATAGACCCTGCATATTCTACAAAATATCCAACTCCAGCATCCACACCTAATTTTGATATAATGTATAAAATCACATCTTTTGGAGTAACTCCTTTTCTAAGATTTCCATTTAATTGGATTTTCATTTGTTTAGGCTTGGATAATAATAAACATTGACTGGCCATTACCATAGTGATTTGACTGGTCCCAATTCCAAAGGCAATACATCCAAAAGCCCCATGAGTCGAAGTATGACTATCTCCACAAACTATTGTCATCCCAGGTAAAGTATGACCTAATTCAGGACCAATCACATGAACAATTCCATTATTTTTATCTCCTAATCCATATAATGTGATTCCAAATTTTTTACAATTATCTGTTAATAAGTTGATTTGATTTCTAGATAAATAATCTGAAATAGGTAAATGTTGATTGATGGTAGGGACGTTATGATCTGCTGTCGCTATAATTTTATTCTGTCTTAAAATAGATAAATTTCTTCTTTTCAACTCTATAAAAGCTTGAGGACTTGTTACTTCATGTATATAGTGTCTATCTATATAAAGAACATATATTTCATTTTCCAATTTTTTAACAACATGCGAGTCCCAAATTTTATCAAATAATGATTTTGACATTTTTATAAAACATTTATTCTTATCCCATTTGTATGAGTATGTAAAACTTTATTAGTTTTTCCATTATTTAAATTAGCTTTTTCTAATATTGCTTTTAATTCTATATCAGTGATTTCTTTCCTTTCATCTGCATGTTTTAAGAAAACAGAATAAACTAAATCTAAAGAATTTTTATTTAAAAAATAACCCAATTTTTTATAACGATAAGCTAAAGCTGCTCTTCCACTTCTAGCTGTAAGAATTATTGAAGATTTATCAATTCCAACATCTTCTGGATTAATACTTTCATAAGTTTCTCTTTTTTTAATAACTCCATCTTGATGAATTCCAGAAGAATGAGAAAAAGCATTAATTCCTACTATAGCTTTATTCGCTTGTACTTTCATTCCTGTGCATTCTGAGACTAAATAACTTGTAGAAGAAATTAATTTTGTATTAATATTAGTAAATAAATTTAAATGAGAATTTTGTTTAATAATCATAACAATCTCTTCTAGAGATGTGTTTCCAGCTCTTTCTCCAATCCCATTAATAGTACATTCTATTTGTTCTGCTCCATTCATAATACCAGCCAATGAATTAGCTGTAGCTAATCCTAAATCATTATGACAGTGAGTAGATAATATAACTTTATGAATCCCTTTCACATTTTCTTTTAAAAATCGTATTTTATTTCCATATTCTTCCGGTAAACAATATCCTGTTGTATCAGGGATATTAATAACAGTTGCTCCAGATTTAATCACATTTTCACAAACTTTGGCTAAAAATTCATTTTCTGTACGTCCTGCATCTTCAGCATAAAATTCTACATCTTCTACAAATCTTTTTGCATATTTTACCGCATATATACCCCTTTCTATGATTTTTTCTGGAGTACTATTAAATTTATAACGAATATGGCAATTTGAAGTTCCTATTCCTGTATGAATTCTAGACCTTTTTGCATATTTTAATGCAGAACCAGCTATTTCTATATCCTTTTCTACGGCTCTAGATAAAGCACAAACTATTGTATGTGATACTGATTTACAAATTTCTTGAACAGATTGATAATCCATTGGACTTGAAGTAGGAAATCCAGCTTCTATCACATCCACTCCTAAAAGTTCCAATTTCTTAGCTATTTTTAATTTTTCTTTTGTATTCAGTTTACATCCTGGAACTTGCTCTCCATCTCGTAAAGTTGTATCAAAAATTTGTATTCTATTTTTTTCCATATTATTGGATTATTTTCATCAAAACTATTTTTTACAAAAAGAAAATAGAAATAAATTATTATAATACTTACAATATCTAATTATTAGAATTATATTCTATTCATCTATAAATCATATTCAATATTATTATAATATTACAATGTCTAATTACAATAATAACAAGTCAGATCATCTTTTATTATTAATTCAAACTTTATCAAAATCCGAAAAAAGAAATTTTAAACTTTATGCAAATCGTATAAGAAGAAATAAATCCGCTAAGTTTATGAAACTGTTTGAAATTATGAGAAAAATGAATTTTTATAATGAACAAAAGATATTAAAAGACACCTCTATAAAAAAAGAACAATTATCTAATGTAAAAGCTCATTTATATAAACAAATTTTAACGAGTCTTAAAAAATTACAGCACACTATAGAAAATCATGACATACAAATACGTGAATATTTAGATTTTTCTAAAATTTTATACAATAAAGGTTTATATATACAAAGCTTAAAATTATTAGGAAAAGCAAAAATGATCGCTAGATCTTGTGAATCCAATACCATTCTTCTAGAGTTGGTTGAATTTGAAAAAATGATAGAATCTCAACATATAACTAGAAGTCTTTATTCTAGATCTGGAGAATTATCCACAGAATCAAAAGAATTAATTGAGAGAATTCAATGTAAAAATGCGTTATCTAGTCTTTCTTTAGAATTATATGGTTTATATCTAAAGGTGGGATATGTCAGAAACAAAAAAGATAAAATATTTATAGAAACATATTTTCGTACAAATCTTCCCAAATTTGATATTGATAAACTTAGTTTTTACGAAAAGTTATTTTTATACCAATCTCAAGTATGGTATCATTCTATTAGACAAGATTTTATAATGTGCTATAGATCATCTTCTAAATGGATAGAATTGTTTCAAAGCTATACAAAAGTAAAAAAAATAGCTCCTGTAAGTTATTTAAAAGGATATCATTACTTACTAGATACTTTATTCTATTTGAATCATTATTCAAAATTTATTCATGTATTTAAACAATTTGAAAAAGAAGTGAAAAATGGAGAAATACCTATAAATGGAAATACTAAAATATTAATTTTTATGTATACATACACGAACCGTATCAACAAACATTATATGGAGGGAAGTTTTTCGGAAGGAGTGAAAGAAATAATTCCGTCATTATTTGTAGAATTTAATAAAATTTTCAATCGTTTGGATTCTCATTATATTATGATTCTTTATTATAAAATTGCTTGTTTATATTTTGGGAGTGGAGATAATAAAAATGCTATTCTGTATTTGTCAAAAATTATGGAAAATAAAAGAAAAAATTTACGTCAAGATTTACAATGTTTTGCAAGACTTTTATATTTAATTGCATGTTATGAAAGTGGATTAGATGAAAACATGGATCAAAAAATTCAATCTACATATAAATTCTTTATCCAAATGGATGATTGGTATATTGTACAAAAAAAAATAATTTTTTTTTTCAAAAATTTGGGAAACGTATATCCACATCAAATTAGAAATCAATTCAAAAAATTAAGAGATGAATTAGTTAAATATTACAATCATCCTTATGAAAAAAGAACTTTTTTATACTTAGACATTATTTCTTGGTTAAATTCAAAAATAGAAAATAAATCTGTGGAATTTATTATAAAGGAAAAATTTATAAAAAATAACCTAAAATTATTTAATTCAACAAAAATATGACTCTAAAAAAAAGAATCATAAAATATGAAAAAATAAAATGAATAAAAGCTTTGAATGATAAATTTGAAAGACCATAACAATAAATGATAGAATAAAAAAAAATAAAAATACTAAAAAATAATTTTATTGTATTACATAATATATAAATATATATAGTGTATTTATATTTTTTTGTTATTCCCAAAAAAAATAGAAAAAACAAACTGTTTACAGGCAATAAAAAAACATATATTTTCCATACAAAAGGAAAATCTTTTTTAAAAAAAATAATACTAAAAATAATGTGAATTAAACCAAAAAAAAAGTATACAAATTGTATATCACGATTTTTTTTATCATAATCGCATAATAAAATTGTTTAAAATTACTATTATTTTTTACTATGGTAAATCCAAATATTATTGATGAACTCTCATGGAGAGGGTTAATTAAAAACAAAGTCCCTGGGATAGAATATATTTTAAAAAAACCTACTACCATGTATATAGGGTTTGATCCAACATCTGATTCTTTGCATATAGGGAGTCTTTTAGCTATTATTATGTTAATTCATTTTCAAAAAAATGGACATAAATTTTTAGTATTAATTGGGGAAGCTACAGGATTCATAGGAGACCCTTCAGAAAGAAAAAATAAAAGACCTTTTTTAGAGAAAAAAATATTACAAAAAAATACGGAATCTATAAAAAATCAAATATCAAAACTTTTAAAGTTTTTTTCAATAAAAATAGAATTGCTAAATAATTTAGATTGGATTAAAAATATTTCTTTTATAGATTTTATCCGTGAAATAGGAAAACATTTTACTATAAATCATATGATATCTAAAGATTCTGTAAAAAAAAGAATTAATAGTAAAGAAAATGGAATATCCTTTACTGAATTTTCTTATTCTCTTATACAAGGATATGATTTTTTGTACTTAAATCAAATTAGGAATTGTCAATTACAAGTGGGAGGGTCTGATCAATGGGGAAATATCACGACAGGTATAGAATTGATTCGAAAAAAAACAGGAAAAAAAGCGTATGGAATTACTTTTCCTTTAATAGTAAAACCTAATGGAATTAAATTCGGGAAAAGTGATAAAGGAGAAAATATATGGTTGGATGAAAAAAAAACATCTCCATACAAATTTTATCAATTTTGGATGAATATTTCTGATTTTGAAATTGAAAAATATATAAAAATATATACTTTTTTATCTAAAGAAAAAATTGATAATTTAATTTATGAACATAGAAAATATCCAAATAAAAGACTATTGCAGAAAAAATTAGCGAGTAAAATTACTGAATGGGTTCATGGAAACAAAATTTCCAAACAAGTGACAGAAATTACGAATATTTTATTTGATAAAAAAAATGAACCTTTTCAATTACTAGACGATAAAATTTTTATTTCCATATATAATCATATCCCGCATATGCTTATATCTTATGAAGAATTTGAAAAAGGAATTTTTTTATTAGATATTTTAAAAAAAATAGGTTTATTTTCTTCTAAAAGTGAAGCCACCCGTGCTTTAAAAGCCAACTCAATCCGTTTAAATAAAATTCTTGCAAAAGAAAATATTATAATTCAAAAAGAAAACATAATAGGAAAAAAATACATTTTATTCCAATTTGGAAAAAAAGAATTTTTTATTATAAAGGTCGAATGAATTCATTCAATACCCAAAATTTTTTAATTTTTTGTAATCATATCGCCAATTTTTACAAACTTCTACATTAAATTTTAATTTAATTTTTTTTTGAAAAAAAAATTCTATGCTTTTTATAGAAAAAAATTTCAATTTTTTAATAGCATTTCCTTTTTTTCCTATTAAAATTCCTTTTTGAGAATATCGTTCTACATATATATATGATAATATATATATAAAAGCGTTTCGAACTTTAAAAAGTTCTGTATGTATTTCTACGGAGTAAGGAATTTCTTTTTTGTATAAAAAAAATACTTTCTCCCTGATTATTTCATTTACAAAAAAACGTTCAGGTCTATTACTTAAGTAATTTTTGGGATAATAAGGGGGATGTTCAGGTAATAAAGATACAATTTTATTTATTAATAGATCTTGATTCATTTTTTTTAATGCAGATATTGGTAATATTTCTGAACCGGGAAACAATTTATGCCAATAATTAACGGTATGATATAATGTATTTTTTTGTATTTCTATTTTATCTATTTTGTTTATTAATATAATAATGGGAACATTATCATTTTTTTTTTAATATGATTAAATATAGAAACATCTTCAAATTTTCCTATTTCTGTAATAAATAAAATGATATCAGCATCTGATAATGATTTTTCTACATATTGCATCATAATTTTTTGCATGGGATAAATAGGATTAATCACCCCCGGAGTATCCGAAAATATAATTTGAAAATCAGGTTGATTAATAATTCCCAATATTCTATGACGAGTTGTTTGTGGTTTATTTGTTATAATAGAAAGTTTTTCTCCTATGAGAAAATTCATTAAAGTGGATTTTCCTACATTAGGTGCTCCTATAATATTAACAAAACCAGATTTATGAATCACTTGTTAAAATTTTAAATATTGATATTTTCAATTTTATCTGATTGTCTAAATACAATTCCTTGTTCTTTAAAAAAATCTATTAAAATTTTATGATTTTTTTTTATTTTTCCTTTTATCATTTCTTTGGAAAGATTATTTAAAATATCATGTTGAATTACTCTTTTCAAAGGTCTCGCTCCAAAATGAGGATCGTATCCTTTTTCTGATAAATATTCTACTGCTTCATTCGTCGATTCTATATAAATGTTTTTTTTATGATATAGCAAATCTCCTAATTTTTTCATTTGTAATTTTACAATATCTTTTATCTCTTTTCTAGAAAGAGGTTTAAACAAAATGATTTCATCTATACGGTTAATAAATTCAGGTCTCATAATATTCTTTAATAAATCTATTAAAGTTTTTTTTGTGGCTTCTATTCTGTTACAAGAAACTTCTTGATACAAATTTTCTTGAATAAGATCTGATCCTATATTGGAAGTCATAATAATAATAGTATTTGTGAAATTAACAGTTCTTCCTTTATTATCGGTTAATCTTCCATCATCTAAAATTTGTAAAAGAATGTTAAAAACATCTGAATGAGCCTTTTCTATTTCATCTAATAAAATAACACTATAAGGACGTCTACGTATAGCTTCTGTTAATTGTCCACTTTCATCATAACCTATATATCCAGGAGGAGCCCCTATGAATCTACTTACAGAATGACGCTCTTGATATTCACTCATATCTATACGAACCATATTGTTATCATCATCAAACAAATATTCCGCTAAAGTTTTAGCTAGTTCTGTTTTTCCGACTCCCGTGCTTCCCATAAAAAGAAAAGATCCTATAGGTCTTTTCTCATCTTGTAATCCTGCTCTAGAACGTCGTATGGCATCTGCTATAGATTGAATAGCATCATTTTGTCCTATTACTCTTTTATGTAATTCTTTTTCTAAAAACAATAATTTTTCTCTTTCACTTTGCAACATTTTTGTAACCGGAATTCCAGTCCATTTAGATACTATTTGAGCAATGTCTTCTTTATAAACTTCTTCTTGTATCATTTTTTTTCCCTTATCTTCTTGTTTTTTTAATTCATTTTCTAGCGTTTTGACTTTTTTTTCTTCTTCTTTTATTTTTCCATATCTTAATTCCGCTACTCTTCCATAATCCCCTGATCTTTCTGCTTGTTCTGCTTCAAATTTGAAGCTCTCTATTTTATCTTTAGCTTTTTGAATTCCTTCAACTAAATCTTTCTCATTTTGCCACTGAGCTTGCAATTGTATTTTTTCTTCATTTAATTTAGATAATTCTTTTTTTAAAGGAATTAATTGTTTTTCGTCATTTTCCCTTTTGAGAGCTTCTATTTGTATTTCCATATGCATAATTTTTCTATGTAATACATCTAACTCTTCTGGTTTAGAATTAATTTCCATTCTTAGTTTTGAAGCTGCTTCATCTACAAGATCTATTGCTTTATCTGGTAAAAAACGTTCATTAATATAACGTTTAGATAATTCTACAGCCGCTATAATAGATTCATCTTTTATTCTTACTTTATGATGACTTTCATATTTTTCTTTAATTCCACGTAATATAGATATTGCATCAACGATGGAAGGTTCATCTACATATACTTGTTGGAATCTTCTTTCTAAAGCTTTATCTATTCTGAAGTATTTTTGGTATTCATTTAGGGTTGTGGCCCCTATCGCTCTAAGTTCTCCTCTGGCTAATGCTGGTTTTAAAATGTTAGCAGCATCCATAGAACCTTCTCCTCCACCTGCACCAACTAAAGTATGAATTTCATCAATAAACAAAATGATTTCTCCATCTGAAGATGTGACTTCTTTGACTACAGCTTTGAGACGTTCTTCAAATTCTCCTTTATATTTTGCTCCCGCAATTAAAGAAGCCATATCTAAAGAAAATACTTGTTTATTTTTTAAATTATCTGGAACATCTCCACTAATAATACGATGAGCTAAACCTTCAGCAATAGCTGTTTTTCCGACTCCGGCTTCTCCAATTAAAATGGGATTGTTTTTCGTTCTTCTAGATAAAATTTGTAAAACCCTACGTATTTCTTCATCACGTCCAATAACAGGATCCAATTTTCCTTTATAGGCCCATTTATTAAGATTTTTTGCATATTTATCTAAAGCATTATATATATTTTCTGTTGTAGAAGAAATCACTTTTCCGTTTTTTTTTCTTATACTTTCAATGACTTCTTTTATTTTTTTTTCTGTTATTCCTTGATGTTTCAATAATTTTGAAGTAGAATCAGAACTCATAAAAATTCCGTAAAAAATATGCTCTACAGAAATAAAATCATCTTTTAATAGATCCGCATAATTTTCTGCTATGTTTAACATTTTTGTGACATGTGAACTGAAATGTTGAGTAAAAGTACCACTTAAAATTTTGGGATAAGAGGAAATAATATGATCTAATCCAATGATTATTGATTTAGAATTTATTTTTAATTTATTTAGAATAAAAGGAATGATATTTTCTTCAATTTTTAAGATTGAGTTTAAAATATGTGCATTTTCAATAGATTGATGATTATTTTTTAATGCAAAATGTTGCGCCTCTTGTATAACTTCCTGTGATTTTATCGTAAACTTATTGTAATTCATATTAAGAATGAAATTAATATTTCATAATATAAAAAAAATTTGGAATCAGCATAGTTGTCAAAACTAATTATTTCAAAATATTTATTTTCGCATTATGATAAGAAAAGAAGAAATACAATCTATTTCAGAAAGAATTCATAAAATTTATGATATTTTAAAAATAGATCAAATAAAAGAAAATATAAATAAAGAACAAGAAAAAACATTAAACCCTGATTTCTGGAAAAATTATAAAAAATATAAAAAAAATTCTATAAAATACATACATAACATGAGAACGTGTATAAAAGATTTTATGGAATTAAAAAATGCTTTTGAAGAATTAGAAATAATATTTGCTTTTTGTAAAGAAGAAAATTTAGAAAAAGAATTAGAAATTCAATTTTATAAAACAAAAAAATTGCTTTTAAATATAGAATTTAAAAATATTCTTTCAGAAAAAGAAGATTCTTTCAATGCTATATTACAAATATCTTCTGGGGCTGGAGGAACAGAAAGTTGTGATTGGACTTCTATGTTAATGAGAATGTATTTTATGTGGGCAGAAAAAAGAAATTTTTCAGTTAAAAAGATTCATCATGTATCTGGAGATATTACTGGGATCAAATCTGTTACTTTGGAGATTGATGGCCTTTATGCTTTTGGATATTTAAAAGGAGAAAATGGAGTACATAGATTAATTAGAATTTCTCCATTTGATAGTAATTCAAAACGTCATACTTCTTTTTCTTCTGTATATGTTTATCCTATGATCAATGAAGAAATTCATATAGATATTAAAACATCAGATATACAATGGGAAACTTTTCGTTCTAGTGGAGCAGGAGGACAAAATGTTAATAAAGTAGAAACAGGAGTAAGATTACATCATATTCCTACAGGGATTATTATAGTCAATACAGAATCACGTTCTCAAATACAAAACCGTCAAAAAGCTTTGCAATTATTGAAATCTAGATTATTTGAAATAGAAATGATTAAAAAAAATAAAAAAAAGAAAATCCAAAAAAAAAAAATAGAATGGGGGTCTCAAATTAGAAACTATATTATGCATCCTTATAAATTAGTAAAAGATTTAAGAACCGGTTATGAAACTACACAAGTTCAATCTATTTTGGATGGAGAAATAGATATTTTTTTAAAAAAATTTTTAATCTATAATAAAGAAAGTAAAAAAAATACAAATTAATTTTATTATTCAATGAAATTCAATGAAAATCCGTTATTCTGATCTTATAGATCAAACCTTTGATTTTCCTACTGAGGAATTTTCTATAAAAAATAATTTTTTAGAATTCCACGGAATTCCATTAATGGATCTTATAAAAAAATATGGAACTCCATTAAAATTTACATATTTACCCAAAATATCTCAAAATATACGAAAAGCCAGGAAATGGTTTGAAAAAGCTATTCATTCCAATCAATATAATAACAAATATACTTATTGTTATTGTACAAAAAGTTCTCATTTTTCTTTTGTTTTAGAAGAAGCTTTAAAAAATAACATTAGCATCGAAACTTCGTATGCTTATGATATAGAAATTGTTAAAAATCTTTATAAAAAAGGGAAAACTACTAAGAATATTGAAATTATATGCAATGGATTTAAAACTGAAAATTATATTGAAAATATATCAGAACTTATCAATAACGGATTTTATAATACAATCCCAATATTAGATAATTCAGATGAATTAGAAAAACTAAGTTTAGTTATTAATTATCCTTTTAAATTAGGAATACGCATAGCTTCTGAGGAAGAACCTAAATTTGAATTTTATACCTCTAGATTAGGAATAGGATACAAAGATATTATTATTTTTTATTTAAACAGAATAAAAAATAACCCTAAAGTTGCATTAAAAATGTTACATTTTTTTATAAATACAGGAATAAAAGATACTGCTTATTATTGGAATGAACTTTTCAAATGTTTGCATATTTATGCTAAATTAAAAAAAATAGCACCAGAATTAGAAATTTTAAATATAGGAGGAGGTTTTCCTATTAAGACATCTATGTCTTTTAAATATGATTATGAATACATGACTAATGAAATTGTTTACCAGATAAAAAAATTTTGTAGAAAAGAAAATATTTCAGAACCCCATATTTATACAGAGTTTGGGGCTTATACTGTAGGAGAAAGTGGGGGAATTTTATATCAAATCCTCAATCAGAAACGTCAAAATGATAGAGAAAAATGGAATATGATAGATAGTTCTTTTATGACTACACTTCCTGATACTTGGGCAATAAGTCGTAGATTTATTATGATGGCAATTAATCGTTGGGATGATTCTTATGAAAGAGTTTTTTTGGGGGGGTTAACATGTGATAGTGATGATTATTATAATTCAGAACAACATATGAATGCAATATATCTTCCTTGTTTTCAACAAAAAATTCCGCTTTATATTGGATTTTTCAATACTGGAGCTTATCAAGATACAATTAGTGGATATGGCGGGGTCCATCATTGTTTAATTCCTCAACCTATTCATATATTGATAGATTATGACAAAAAAAAAAATTTTGTGTACAAAATATTTCGTCAATCACAAAGTCCGGAAGAAGTTCTAAAAATATTAGGTTATTGAAATTAAATACAAAAAAAACTTTTGCGGAAATCCCTAAAAAGTATGCAACACTTGAAAAATCTAAAACGGTACTTATCCCGGTTCCATATGATTATACTCAAACATGGAAAAAAGGGGCTAGAAAAGGTCCTAAAGCTTTTTTATCTGCAGCAAAACACATAGAATTATATGATATTGAAACCAATTCAGAAGTATATAGAAAAGGAATTTTTCTTGCCCCTTCTGTTGTAAATTATTCAGAATCTACAAAAATAATGGTTGAAAAAGTATATAATACTACAAAAAAATATATTTCTAAAAAAAAATTTATAACGTTTATAGGCGGAGATCACTCAATATCAATAGGTAGTATTAGAGCTTTCGGAGAACAATATACGAATTTAAGTATTCTTCATATGGATGCACATGCAGATTTACGTCCTATATACAAAGGAAATCCTTATAATCATGCTTGTTCTATGTATGAAGCATCCCAAAAACATTCTTTAATCCAAATAGGAATTCGTAGTATGGATATAATAGAGAAAAAATATATTCAAAAAGGAAATATATTTTATATGCATGAAATTTATCAAAATGATTTATGGATGCAAGATGCTATTCATAAATTGTCTAAAAATGTATTCATAAGTATAGATATAGATGTTTTTGATCCTAGCATAGCACCTTCTACAGGAACTCCAGAGCCGGGAGGTTTATCTTGGTATCCCACTTTAATATTTTTGAAAGAAGTTTTTAAAAGTAAAAATGTAATAGGATTTGATATTGTTGAGCTTTTACCTAATAAAAAGGAATATTCTACAGATTTTTTAACCGTAAAACTTTATTATAAATTACTATCGTATAAACATATCATATAAATGTGAATTCATCCATATGAATAATAGAAAAATTGTCATAGCTATAGATGGATATTCTTCATCTGGAAAAAGTACTTTAGCTAAAGCCATTTCCCAAAAATTACAATATCATTACGTTGATAGTGGAGCTATGTATAGAAGCGTAACTTTATTTGCTATTCAAAAAAAGGTTTTTGATAGTGATTTGTGGAATGTACAAAATTTTATTCCTCTTTTGAAAGAGATAAATTTGAAATTTAAATGGAACAAAAAATATAATCGAACAGATATTTTTTTAAACGAAGAAAATATTCAATCTAAAATAAGATCCGAAAAAGTAGCAACTAAAGTCAGTTTAATAGCGCAACTTCCAGAGGTTAGAAAAAAATTAACTCTTATACAAAGAAATATTGGAAAAAACAAAGGAATCGTTATAGATGGAAGAGATGCAGGAAATTATGTATTTCCTAAATCGGAATTAAAAATATTCATGAAAGGATCTATAGAAATTCGTTCTTACAGAAGATATCAAGATCTAAAAAAAAGAGGATATGAAGTTTCTTATGAAGAAGTCAAAAAAAACCTAATTTATAGAGATATAATGGATACTTCACGAAATATTTCCCCCTTGAAAAAACCTATAGATTCCATAGAAATAGATAATACATTTTTAAGTATAGAAGAACAATTAAATTTTATTTTTCAATTAATTAACAAAAGAAAAAAAATAAACATAATATGAAATTATTAAATGGAAAAATAGCTATAGTGACAGGAGGTTCAGGAGATATAGGCCAATCTATAGTCAAAACTCTTGTACAACATGGAGCTAATGTTATTTCTACATTTTTATCCTCAAAAAAGGAAGCAAAAAAATTAGAATTCGAATTTAAAGATTTAGTGAAAACATATAAAATAGATCTTGCGGATTTTAATTCATCGAAAAATCTAGTGAAAAAAGTGACCCAAAAATATGGTGGTATAGATATATTAGTGAATAATGCAGGAATTATAAGAGATAATTTTATATTGAAAATATCGAAAAAGGATTGGGATTATGTCATGAAAACGAATTTATATTCTATATTTAATTTAACAAAACACGCTATTCATCCTATGATGAAACAAAAAAAAGGAAGTATTATTAATATGAGTTCTGTTGTAGGATTGACGGGAAATATTGGTCAATCTAATTATGCCGCATCTAAAGCAGGAATTATTGGATTTACAAAATCAATAGCTAGAGAATTAGGAAAAAAAAATATTCGTTGTAATGCCATTGCTCCTGGATATATCGTAACAAAAATGAATGCTCATTTTAAATCTAAAATAAAAGAAGATTGGATAAAAAACATTCCATTAAAAAGACCAGGAACGCCTCAAGATATAGCTAATTCAGTTTTGTTCCTCGCTTCAGATTTATCAAATTATATTACCGGTACTGTGTTAAATGTAAACGGAGGGTTAATTTAAATCGTGAATGTATTCAAGTAAAAAAATTGTGCAAAGTTTAGGGGTGATTTTAAAAGCAAAATCTATATTTCATATAATTATATCTCCAGGATCTAGAAATGCTCCAATTATTATACATTTTACTCAACATAAAGATTTTAAAACTTATAGTATTGTAGACGAACGATGTGCAGGTTTTTTTGCTTTAGGAATAGCACAACAAATAAGAAAACCTGTAGTCATGAGTTGCACTTCTGGATCTGCCGTTGTAAATTATTATCCCGCAATTACGGAAGCTTTTTATCAAAATATTCCACTTATTTTAATAAGCGCAGATAGACCAAAAGAAATTGTAGATGTATTCGAAGGCCAATCGATTCATCAGGAAAATATTTTTCAAAAACATGTAGAAACTTCTATTCAACTGATTGAAAGTGAATCTAAATCAGGAATGTGGTATAATGATAGATTGATCAATGAATCAATCAATAAATGTATTTTGAAAAAAAAACCTATACATATTAATATTCCATTTTCAGAACCACTTTATAATACCACAAATCATTTACAAGTAAAACCTAAAATTATAAAATCTATACCTGTTAAAAATTGTATTGAAACATATGATTATAAAAAAGAACAATACATATGGAAAAAATATGAAAGAAAAATGATTTTATTGGGATTATATTATCCGGAAAAGAATATGAAAAAAATTTTAAGAAAATTAAGCTTGGATCCTACTATCGTCATTTTCACAGAAACCACATCTCATGTATACGGAAAATTTTTTTTCTCAAATATAGATCAACTTATTTTTAATATGACTTCTAATAAATGGAGAAATTTGAAACCTCATATTTTATTAACTATTGGAATAAATATTATATCTAAGAAAATAAAATTCTTTTTGAGAAAATATCCTCCAATACATCATTGGCATATCGGGGAACATTATGAAAATTATCCGGATACCTATTATAAATTAACTACTTATTGGCCTATCAATCCAGAATCATTTTTTAAAATTTTTTATAATCTTAATAAGATATCTATTTATACTTCAGATTACAGAAAAAAATGGGAAAAAATAAGAAAAGAAAAAATAAAGAAACATAATTCTTTTTTAAAAAAAGAAAGGAGTTTCTCAGATTTAAAAGTTTTATTTTTTGTATTTAAATCTATTCCTAATAATACTGTCCTACAATTAGGAAATAGTATGGTCGTAAGATATTATCAACTTTTTGATCAAAAAAAATACTCTATTAAATCTTATTGCAATCGTGGGACTTCAGGAATTGATGGATGCGTTTCTACTGCTATAGGTTCTGCTGCTATCATAAAAAAAACTGTTACATTAATTATTGGAGATATAAGTTTTTTTTATGATGGAAATGCTTTGTGGAATAATTATATTCCGAAAAATTTTCGTATTATACTTATTAACAATGGGGGAGGGAACATTTTTAAGTTTATTTCAGAAAATAAATTTTCTGAAAAAACATTCAATTTTTTTGAAACAAAACATATTTTTTCTGCGGAAAAAATATGCGAAATGTATCATTTAAAATACGAAAAAGCATCCAATCATAATGCTTTAAAAAATAGTCTATTATGTTTCTGGAAACAATCAAATCAACCTCGATTATTAGAAATCAATACTCAAAAATCTAATAATGCTAAAATTTTGAAAAAATACTTATCTTCTTTATCTTAAATCTTTAATGATCACATCCCACAAAGCCTTAATTCTTGCAAAAACTTCTCTGAATTGTATTTTACTATCAAAAGATAGACTTTTAGCATTAAATCCAATTACATCTAATCCTAAACAATTTCCTATAAAAATAGCTCTCTCATTATGAAATTTTTGAGAAATAATTGTAAATTTTTTTGATGAAAAATTTTATAAACCCTAACAATGGAATGCAAAGTACTAATTCCATAAAAATCTTCATATATAAAATGAGAAGGAATCCCTTTTTTAATTAATTCTTTTTTCATCATTTTAGGTTCATTATAGTTCTTATCTCTATTATCTCCACTTACAATGAGATAACGTATTTTTTTATGACGAAAAAGGAAATAAGCAGCATCTATTCTATACTTAAAATAAGCATTAACACCTCCTCCATGTAAATACTTAGAAGTCCCTAAAACAACACCAAATGTATTATATGGAATATAATTAATAGAATCATAACTTTTTCTTATTGACCATAAACTTATTCCAAGATAACAAGATATAATAAATAAAACAATAAAAAAAAATATACGTTTTATTTGTTAAATAAACACAATCTAAAAAGAATCATCTTCTATAACCCATTCTCCTTTTTCTAAAAAGGATTCTATATATTTAAATTTAATATTTTTAGTTTCCCCCGTAATTAAATGACGGATATTAATTTTATTATTTCTACCTAATTTTTTTCTATCTTTTCCTTTCATCAAAAGACTTGTTTTAAAATTATTTTTGTATTTTGAAAAACATAAAATATCTCCTATTCTAATAGAAGATTTAAGTAAAAAAGAAATAATTATTTTGTTTATATCGTAAACTCTTTCTTGAAATAAATTGAAAGCATTTTGTTTATAAACAATAAGAGGATCTTTTTGTTCAAAAACTGCATTTTGTACAGAATATCGCAAACTATCCATTTCACGTAAATGCTCTTTCCATTTTTCATCCATAAAACATAATATAGTCTTTTTTTCAAACATAGATAATAAGGATTTTCCTTTTGTATTATAGAATTCTTTTAAATCTGATATAAAAACGATATTCTGAGATCCATCTGTTAAAACAACCCGCATTTGATAAAATTCATGATTATTTACAATATTAGATATATTGGGTTTTATATCTTGATCAATCATTTTTACCTTTTTATTCTCATAAAAATTAATAATTATATCGTGAAGTTTATTAACACAATCACGTTCTTTATAAGATAAAAAGACATCTTCTTGTATAGGAAATTCAATCCCAAAAATCTGTATGAATTCATACTCCAAATTTTGGAAATCATTAAGAGATTTATTTACAGTAATCATTGCATCCAATAAAATATAAATCATATTTGAAATATCTAAACTTAATTCATTTCCACACAATGCATTTTTTCGTTTTTTATAAATAAATTCTCTTTGTTTATTAATAACGTCATCATAGTCTAACAAACGTTTTCGTATACTGAAATTATTATCCTCTATTCTTTTTTGTGCTTTTTCAATAGATTTGGTTAACAAAGGATGTTGTATTATGTCTCCTTCTTTATGTCCAAATCTATCCATCAATTTAGAAAGTCTTTCTGAATCAATAAATAAACGAATTAAATTATCTTCTAAAGACACATAGAACTGAGAACTCCCTGGATCTCCTTGACGGCCTGATCTTCCTCTTAATTGATTATCTACTCTTCTAGAATCATGTCTTTCTGTTCCTAAAACAGACAAACCTCCATTTTTAATAACTTCTTTTGAAAGTTTAATATCAGTTCCACGACCGGCCATATTAGTTGCTATAGTAACAGATCCAGAAAATCCAGCTTTTGCTATAATTTCTGCTTCCTTTTCATGTAATTTTGCATTTAATACATTATGTGGTATTTTCATGAATTTTAAAGCTCTACTTAGAAATTCTGAAATTTCAACGGAAGTAGTTCCCACAAGAACGGGACGTTTTTCATTTTTAGATAAGGAAATAATTTTTTCTATAACAGCATTATATTTTTCACGTTTAGTTTTAAAAACAAGATCTTGCAAGTCTTTTCTTTGTATTTTTTTATGTGTCGGAATTACTACCACATCTAATTTATAAATATGCCAAAATTCTCCAGATTCTGTTTCTGCTGTTCCTGTCATGCCGGATATTTTTCTATACATTCTAAAATAATTTTGTAAAGTGATTGTAGCAAAAGTCTGGCTGGAAGATTCGATTGGAACATTTTCTTTTGCTTCTATAGCTTGATGCAAACCATCAGAATAACGTCTTCCTTCCATTATCCGACCAGTTTGTTCATCTACTATTTTCACTTTATCTTCCAAAACAACATAATCCACATCTCTTTCAAATAAAGTAAAAGCTTTTAGTAATTGATTAATAGTGTGAATTCTTTGTGTTTTTATCGAATAATTTTTAAGAAGTTTTTTCTTTTCCTTTATTTCTTTTTCTTTAGAAAAATTTTTTTTCTCTATTTCAGTAAGTTCTACATTTACATCTGGTAAAACAAAAAAACCTATATCTTCTACATTTTTTGACAAAAATTCAATTCCTTTATCTGTTAATTCTACAGTATTATTCTTTTCATCGATAACAAAATAAAGATCTTGATCCACTTTATACATTTCTCTTCCATAGTCTTGCAAGTACTGACTTTCAGTTTTTTGTAAAATCAAACGAATATTATCTTCGCTTAAAAATTTTATCAGGGATTTTTTTTTGGGTAATCCACGATGTGCTTGAAATAATTTCAATCCTCCTAATTTTTTTTCTCCATTCTTAATTAAGTTTTTGGCTTCATGTAAAAAATTATTAACTATCACGTTTTGCTTATGAACTAAAGTTTTTACTTTTCCTCTAAATAATTCAAATTCTTCTTTATTATCTTTTTTTGGATCAACAGGACCCGATATAATCAAAGGAGTACGTGCTTCATCTATTAATACAGAATCTATTTCATCTATAATAGCATAATTTAATTCTCTTTGAACTAACTCTTCTTTAGAAGAAGCCATATTATCACGCAAATAATCAAATCCAAATTCATTATTTGTTCCATAAGTAATATCTGCTTGATAAGCTTTTTTCCGCATATACACATCAGAAGATGAATAATTATCAATACAATCCACTTTTAATCCATGAAATTCCATTAAAGGAGCCATCCAACTTGTATCTCTTCTAGATAAATAATTGTTTACTGTAACTATATGTACTCCTCTTCCAGATAAAGCATTTAAATAAGCGGATAATGTCGCTACAAATGTTTTTCCTTCTCCTGTAGCCATTTCAGCTATTTTTCCTTGATGTAACACAACACCTCCCATGAGTTGAACATCATAATGAACCATATCCCAAACCATTTTGGTTCCACATGCATTCCACTCATTTTTCCAAATAGTTTGATTTCCATTCAAATGAACATAAGATTTTATTTTTGATAATTCTTCATCAAAAGAAGTAGATGTAACGACAAGTTGTTTATTTTCTTTTAAACGTTTCGCTGTTTCTTTAATGATAGAAAAAGCCTGAGGTAAAATATTCATTAATACTTTTTGCTCTACTTTATAACATTCTTCTCGAATTCTATCCAAACTTGAATACATTTTTTCTAAAATATTGATGGAGCAAAATTTTTCTTGTATTTCTTTCAGTAATTTTTCTTCTTGATGATGAAGTTCTTTTGTAGATTCTTGTATAATGTCTTTAAAAGATTGAGTTTTATTTCTTAATTCATCATCAGATAATAACAAGATTTTTTTCTCTTCTTTTTTGATTTGAATCAAAAATTTTTGAACCTCTTTAAGGTCTCTATCGTTTTTATTTACTAATAATTTATTTAAAATTTTTCTTATAAAACTCATTAAACTAAAAAATCAATTATGCTAAACAAAGCAATTTAAAGTTCATATTCATCTCTATTCCAATAAAAATCCTCGTCATCACGTGGATAATCTGCCCATATGTCTTCTATAGATTCAAAAACTTCTCCTTCTCCGTTTTCTAATTGTTGAAGGTTTTCAACCACCTCTAAAGGAGCTCCAGTACGAATAGCAAAATCAATCAATTCTTCTTTTGTTGCAGGCCAAGGGGCATCTTCTAAATGGGAAGCTAATTCTAAAGTCCAATACATAATATTTTTAATTATTAAAAAATCAAAAAAAATGATATTAAAATGATGTTTTATTTTATATATTTGATTTTCAAAAATCAATGAACTTTTTCGTAAAAAATTACAAGATAAAACTAGTGAATTTAAATTACAAATAAATTACATGAAAAAGTTTCCCAAAATTGTATTTATAGGTTCAAATCATTTTTCTCTTTATACCTTAAAAGAATTATATACGAAACAATACAACATTGTAGGAATCATTACAAGTCCTGACAATCCATTTTTTAAAAATAAAGGGGAAAAGGCATTTACTCCTGTAAAAATATACGCATTAGAAAATAATATTCCTTTTTTACAACCTAAAAATCTAAGAAATCATTTTTTTCTAGAAAATCTGAAATTATGGAATGCAGATATACAAATTGTTGTTGCCTTTAAAATTTTACCTAAAGAAATATGGAATTTACCTAAAATGGGATCTTTTAATTTGCATGCATCTTTACTTCCACAATATAGAGGAGCAGCCCCTATCAATTGGGTCATTATTAATGGAGAAAATAAAACTGGATTAACAACTTTTTTTATAGAAGAAAAAATAGACTCTGGAAGAATCCTTTTACAAAAAGAAATTGAAATAAAAAAAGAAGAAACGGCAGGAGAACTAGAGGATAAATTAAAAAAAATTAGTGGGGATGTGGTAATTCAAACTCTAGAAAATATTATCAAAAATAAAATTAAACCTATTTATCAAAATAATATTGATTCTTCTTTACTAAAATATGCTCCCAAAATATCTACTAAAGATTGTAGAATACAATGGAAAAATCCGTCCATAGAATATATTTACAATAAAATAAGAGGATTAAGCCCTTATCCTACAGCGTGGACATTTTTATTTTTTAATAAAAAAATATTTGTTAGATTCAAAATATTTATTGTAAAAAAAATACAAAAAATACATACTTTTTCAATTGGGTTAGTCATGATTACGAATAATATGGAGATGATAATCTCCGTTAAAGAAGGTTTTATATCTATTATTGAAGGACAAATAGAAGGAAAAAAAAGAATGTATATTAAAAATTTAATTAATGGATTGAAAATAAGAGAAAATCTTTTCGTACGATGAAAATTTTAGTCATTTATCCTTTATATATATATATTTGTTATTGCTATTGTTAATCATAGGATTATTTTATGATTAACTAGTTGACTAAAATTAAATTAATTATTCATGAACAAAACAGAATTGGTTAATTCAATAGCTGAAAAAACTGGAATAACAAAAATAAAAGCTAAAAATGTTACAGATGCATTTATAGAAACAGTAATTGAATCTTTAAAAAAAGGAGATAAAGTAACTCTTGTAGGATTCGGAACCTTTTCTGTAATAGAAAGACATCCTAGAAATGGAGTCAATCCTAGAACAGGAAAAAAAATACATATTCCAGGTAAGAAAGTGGCTAAATTTAAAATTGGAGCAGAATTAACAAAATTATAAAGACGTAAGACGAAAGATAGAGTTTGTAACTCACGAACTTTATCTTTTTATTTCGTATGTATCATGGATATAATCTATACAAAATCCATTTTTTTTCTTTTTCTAAAAGATAAACAAGTCTATCATGAAGTCTGTTGGTTTGTCCTTGCCAAAATTCCATTTTATATGGTTTAACAATATATCCACCCCAATAAAAAGGACGTTTTATTGTTTGTTCATTAAAAAAATTTTCCCATTTATTATACTGCTTTAATAAATATTCTTTAGATGAAAGAATCATACTTTGTCTAGAAACCCAACTTCCAATTTGATTTCCTCTAGGTCTATTATGAAAATATTTATCTGACTTATTTTTTTGTATCTTTGATGTTACCCCTTTAATAATAATTTGTCTTTCCATATTTTTCCAGTAGAAAGAAATACATACTTTTGGTGTGTTTTGAATCCCTCTTCCTTTCAAACTATAATAATTTGTATAAAAAATGAATCCGTTTTCTGAATATTCTTTCAATAAAACTACTCTAGTTTCCGGTCCCCCATCTTCTCCTATAGTAGAAATTGACATAGCATTAATTTCTTCGTCATCTTTTTCTTGATAAAAAGATTTTTCTTGTTGAAACCAATTATCAAATAATTGAAAAGGCTCTTTTGGGACTTCAGACTCTAACAAAGAATTTTTTGTATAATCTTTTCTAAAATTGCTCAAATTAACAGTCATAGTATTATAAAAATATTAATAAATAAAAATATCCTAACTTTATTGATTGTTATAACATAAAAAAATATTGGCGTGATAGCTCAGTTGGTTAGAGCGTTGGATTCATAACCCAGAGGTCGGGGGTTCAAATCCCCCTCACGCTACCAAAAATAAAAATTGGAATTTTTTTGTAAAGAAAACATGAAAAAAATATGTATTTTTCTATTTCTAGTTCTTCTCTATTAAGAAAATTACATACTTTATATAAAATCATAAATATTAATGATTTATCTAGTTCAATTACTCTTGTAATTTCTAAAAAAAATCAATTAAAAATTATATGGGGGTTAAATTCAAAAAATGTAATTCATACATATGTCAAAATAAATGTTAAGAAATATACGAAAGAAAAAGTAATTATATCTATTAAATTTATGATAGATGTTTTAATTACGTTTTCAAATGAAAAACTTGTCATAAAAAAAAAAGAGAATACACTGAATATTTATTCGAAACAAGGAATTTATGAAATTCCTACTTATAATGATTCAAATTATACTAATATAGTATGTCAATCATCTTTTTTTGCAAGAATTTATTTATCGTCGAATTATTTTTTAAAAATATTAAATAAAACTTTATTTGCGACTGGAAATGAAGAATTGGAACCTATATTAAATGGAGTATTTTTTCAATTTTTGACTAATGAAGGAATTTTTGTAGCAACGGATACTTATAAATTGGTAAAATATACTATAAAAAATTTTAAAACAAATAAAAGTGTACAATTCATTATATCTAAAAAATGTCTGAATATCATTCAGAATATTTTAAATGATGAAATCAAAAGTAATATAATTATTGAATATCGTAATAAAAATAATATTGTTTTTTATTTTAAAAATCATATTTTTTTATGTCAACCAATAAATGAAAAATATCCAAACTATCATTCTGTTATTCCTCCTCATAATAAATGTCATGCATCTCTTATTTTTAATAAACTTTTATTATTAAATACTATTAAAAGAATATCTATTTTTTCTAGAAAAAAAGAAAATTTTATTGATTTTCATTTTAATCATCAAAAATTAAAAATTTGTAATCAAATTAATATAAATAATTCTGTTTCAGAAATAGAGTGTCAAGTTATTTTTAACAATTTAAAAAATATAAAAATAGGTTTTAATTCTCAATTTTTAATTGAAATTTTATCTTCTTTGAATGAAGATTTTGTTTATTTTGAATTTTATAGTAAAATGGGAGTTATAAAACCTTTATATAAAAAAAAAAAGAAGAATCTATTTTTATATTAGTTATGTCTATAATAAAAATATGAAAATATCATTGAATTGGCTTAAAAAATATGTCTTTCCTCTTGATATAGAAGAAAATAAAATATCAAACATATTAACCGATATTGGATTAACAGTAAAAGGGATCAATAACATTGATAAGGATCTTGTTCTCGATGTTGAAATAACACCTAATCGTACAGATGCTATGAGTCATTATGGAATTGCACGTGATTTATATGCTGTTTTAAAATTTAGGGGATATAAAGTGAATTTATTAAAACCAGTAATAAATAAAGGGATTCATTACAATACAAAACCCCATATTCAAGTTTTTGTGAAAATACATGAAAAATGCATAAGATATTCCGGAATGTTTATTTACAAAATAAAAATAGAACCATCTCCATACTGGTTAATTTCTAGATTAAAATCTATAGGAATAAAATCTATAAATAATATAATAGATACAATGCATTTTGTCATGTATGAATTAGGGCAACCTATACATATATTTGATATGGACCAGATAGAAAATGGAAAAATTATAATAACAAATGCAGATAAAAATACGAATTTTCAATCTTCAGATAATGTTACAATAAAACTTGATGAAGAAGATTTGATTATTTGTGATGCCATGAAACCATTATCTATAGCTGGGATGATTAATCATGTGGAATCTAACATAAATATTAGGACCAAAAATATTTTTATTGGAAGTGCTTGTTTCAATCCTATTATTATTCGAAATTTTATAAAAAAACATTCTATAAAAATAAAAGCACAACATCTTTTTGAAAAAGACACTGATCCTAATCAGACTATATACGCTTTACAAAGAATAGCTTTTCTCATTAAGAACATCATGAAAAATAATGTATCATGTTCTGATATAATTGATTTTTACCCTAATCCTATATCTTTTTCAAAAATTAAACTTCGTTATCAAAAAATTATAAATATTATAGGAAAAAAAATATCGATAAAAAAAATTAAAAAAATTTTATCATTGTTAGAAATAACGATTCATTCCGAAAATAATAAATGTTTATTTATTAGTGTCCCATCCTATCGAACAGATGTTCAAAGAGAAATAGATGTAATTGAAGAAATATTACGAATTTATGGAATTCATAAAATTCCAATATATCATCAAATAAAAACGCCATTTATTTTTCCTAAAGTCTTTTATAAAACAGAATATGAAATACAGAAAATATTTTCTGAACAATTAACTTGCTATGGTTTTCAAGAAATAATTTCTTCTACTATGACAAACGAAAAAAAATATTCTTGTTTACTCAATTCTTTTTTTCATAGAAAAGGAATTCAGGTTATCAATCCAGTAAATCAAACTTATAAAGTTATGCGTTCTAGCTTATTATTCAGTATAATAGATTGCATAAAATATAATTATAATAATAATCGAATCAATTCTAGTATAAAATTTTTTGAATTAGGGAAAATATATTATAAAATAAATAATAAATTTTTAGAAAAAAGCTACCTGGGAATGGCTATATCGCAAAAAGAAAAAATTAAATCTCAAAATTCCCCTTTTTTTTATTTAAAAGGAATTATTGAACAAATATTTCAAAAAAGTGGAATATACAATTATACTCAAATACTTTCTGAACATCCATTATTGGAAAATGGTATTTCTATATTGTATGATCATAAAAATTTAGTTGAACTTGGAAAGTTTAAAAATAATGTTTTAAAAAAAAATGAAATATTTTATGCAGAAATTGATTGGAGATATTTAGTATCTATCATTCAAGAAAAAAAAATAATTTATATTCCATTCTCAAAATATCCCTCTTCAAGAAGAGACTTGTGTTTATTGGTAGATAAAACTATTTCGTTTGAAAAAATTAATCAAATAGTTAAAAAAAAAGAAAATCATATAATCAAAAAAATACAAATATATGATTTATATGAAGGGATAAATTTACCTATATCAAAAAAGTCTTATACTATAAGTTTCTTTTTTGAAAGTCAAAAAGAAACATTGACTGATAAAATTATTAGTGATTCAATGAAGGAAATTGAATTGTTTTTGAAACAAGAATTAAAGGCTGAAATAAGAGAAAAATAAAATTAAATTATATAAGATAATTTTTTTAAAATTTTTCTTAATCCAGTCTCTCGTTCTATAATTTTTGATATTTCTTTTATGTGAATTCTTTTCTGTTTCATACTATCTCGATTTCTTATAGTTACTGTATCTGTTTTTATAGTATCGTAATCTACAGTCAAACAAAATGGAGTTCCTATGGCGTCTTGTCTTCGATATAATTTTCCAATGGATTCTTTTTCATCGTATACTAATCTATGATGAATTCTTATGTCGTTAAATATTCTTTTTGCTATTTCTGGTAATCCATCTTTTCTAACTAATGGAAATATAGCAGCTTTAATTGGAGATAAATAATATGGCAATTTTAATACGATACGTATTTTTCTATTTTCCAATTTTTCTTTCTTTAATGAAGAAGAAAATATAGCTAAAAAAAGACGGTCTAACCCTAGAGATGTTTCTATAACATAAGGTATATAATTTTTTTTTAATTCAAAAATTCTTAATTTTTTTTTAGAAAAAAATTCATGATTTTTTAAATCAAAATCTCTACGAGAATGAATTCCTTCTATTTCTTGAAATCCAAAAGGAAAATGAAACACTATATCTGATCCTGCACTTTCATAATGAGATAGATGATCATGATCACATAATTTATAATATTTTTTATATTCTAAATTTAATTCTAAATGCCATTTTAATCGATTTTTTTTCCAATATTCATACCATTTTATTTCTTCTGCTGGAAGAATAAAAAATTGCATTTCCATTTGTTCAAATTCCCGCATTCTAAATAGAAATTTTCTGGAGAAAATTTCATTTCTAAACGATTTCCCTATTTGTGCAATTCCAAATGGAATTTTCATTCTATTTGATTTTATAATATTTTGAAAATTAGAAAATATACCTTGAGCTGTTTCAGGACGAAGATATAAATCTTTTTCATTTTGTATTTTGAACATCATGTTAAAATGACGGATATTGGTCCAATTTTTTGTTTTAGAAATAGGATCACAAATACACAACTCATCAATTAAAACTTTTATATCTACCAAATCCTTTTTTTTCAAAGATTGAGACAAACGAGATAATGTTTTTTCTTTTTTTTTAGGATCATTGAAAAATTTATCTTCTACATATTCTTGAATCAGAATTTCAGGACGATATCTTTTTTTAGAATCTTTATTGTCAATTAATAATTCACTAAATTTATTAACATGACCGGATGCACGCCAAATATCAGAATGCATAAGAATAGAAGAATCCAATCCTATTATATTATCATGAAGTTGAGTCATGGACTTCCACCAAAATTCTTTTATATTATTTTTTAATTCCACTCCATGTGGACCATAATCATAAATAGCATTTAATCCACCATAAATTTCGCTAGAAGGAAAAATAAAACCATAAGTTTTCGCGTGAGAAATTAAAAAATCAAAAAAATGACTACATTTTTTCATATTATTCTATTCTACTCTACATATAAAGATAAATACTTTTCCAAATCTAACGCAGCCATACATCCAGTCCCAGCAGAAGTAATAGCTTGACGATAATTAGGGTCTTGCACATCTCCTGCTGCAAATACTCCAGGTTTACTAGTTATCGTCTTTCCTTTTTGTACAATCACATATCCTCTTTTATCTAAATCTAATTCTTTTTTTAATATTTCTGTATTAGGAACATGACCAATCGCAATAAATAAACCACTAATTAAAATAATTTTACTGGTTTCAGTTTTTTGATTAAAGATCTTAATCCCTTCCAAAAAATTATCTCCAATAATTTCTGTAACATTAGAATAAAATAAAATACTAATATTACTTTTTTTTGAAATACGATATTGTAAAATTTTGGATGCTTTAAAATAATTTTTTCTAATGATCAAATATACTTTTCTACAAATCTTTGCTAAATAATTTGCTTCTTCTAAAGCGGTATCACCTCCTCCTATCACAGCTACATCTTTTTCTTTATGAAAAAAACCATCGCAAGTCGCACAAAAGGAAACACCTAATCCCATAAATTTTTTTTCTTTATGAATTCCTAAAAATTTGGGACGAGAACCTGTGGCTATAATTATTCCTCTACTTTCTAGATATTTTTTTTTCGTAGAAAAAAAAATACGATGTACTCCTCCTTGTTTATTGGATAAAATAACATGATTTACTGATTCATTGATAATTTTAGTATTAAAACGTGTTGCTTGCTTTTTACAATTGTTCATTAGATCGTTCCCATTAATTCCTTTAGGAAATCCAAGGTAATTATCAACATTAGTTGTGGTGGTGAGTTGCCCTCCCGGTTGAAATCCAGTAAAAATAATAGGATTCATATCAGCTCTTGCTGCATATATCGCAGCAGAATAACCAGCAGGTCCAGATCCAATAATTACACAATCTTGTATTTGTTTTTTGAGTAACATATTATTTATTTATTTTTTATAATATATTGAATAATAAATTATATGCATGATTTAAACTTTTTTATAAAAAGACATTTGTATTTAAAAAAAATAAAAGATAAAATTTATATATTTTGTGTAATCAGAGAAAAATTTTATCTTTTTACTCAAGAAGAAGTCATACGTCAATATATAATTTTTTTATTAAAACAAATAAAAAATTATAAAAACTCTAACATATGGGTGGAATATCCTTTTAAAATAAATAAATTAAACAAACGATTAGATATTTTAGTTCAATTTAATAAAAAACCACATATTCTTATAGAATGCAAAACCCCAAAAACTCCTATCACACAAAAAACTTTTGATCAAATTTCCATATATAACAAAACCATCCAAGCTCCATTTTTAATGATCAGCAATGGAATAAATAATTTCATTTTTAGAATAGAAAAATACAAAAAAAGATTTTCATTTTTAAAACATATTCCATAACCGATAATTATGTAATTATGTTGATAAAGAATGCATATAATCGATAAGATCTAACAGTTTTGTGGAATATCCTATTTCATTATCATACCATGCCACAATTTTTAAAAAATTGGGATTCAACATAATACTAGAATTTGCATCAAAAATAGAGATTCTTTTATCTCCTACAAAATCAGATGAAACAACAGCTTCTTCTGTATATCCTAATATCCCTTTCAATGTAGTTTTAGAGGCCTTTTTCATACAGGATTTAATTTCATCAAAACTAACACTATTTGTTAGATGAACCGTGAAATCTAAAACAGATACATCTGCCACAGGGACCCTAAAAGACATTCCTGTTAATTTTCCATTTAAACTAGGAATAATTTTTCCTACCGCATAAGCCGCACCTGTTGATGCTGGAATTATATTCACCAATGAAGATCTTCCTCCTCTCCAATCTCTAATAGAAGCAGAATCTACAACTTTTTGAGTTGCAGTAGAAGCATGTATTGTTGTCATTAATCCTTCTGATATTCCAAAATTATCATTTAAAACTTTAACGATGGGTGACATACAATTTGTAGTACATGAAGCATTAGATACAATATTTTGATTTTTTTTAAGATTTTTATGATTCACTCCCATAACAAACATAGGAATATCATCTTTAGGAGGAGCTGACAAAATCACTTTTTTAGCGCCTGATTTTAAATGAGCATTAGCCAAACTTTTTGTTAAAAAAAGTCCAGTAGATTCAACAACATATTCTACATTCAAATTTCCCCAATTTAGTTTTACAGGGTCCTTTTCATTAGTAACCTTAATGCGTTTTTCATTCAATACTAGATAATTTTTATCTTCAATACGAATATTTCCTTTAAAAGGACCATGAATAGAATCATATTTTAACATATAAGCTAAATATTCTATAGATACCAAATCATTTATAGATACTACTTGAACATTATTTCTATTTAAAGCAGATAATAAAACTAGTTTTCCTATTCTTCCAATTCCATTAATTCCTATTTTTATAGACATATTTAAATAATTTAATTTATTTGTTGTAAAATTAATTTTTAACTCTCAAAAAAGTCATAAAAGCAGATGACGGGATTTCAACTTTTCCTAGTTTACGCATTTTTTTCTTTCCTTTTTTTTGCTTTTCCAAAAGTTTTCTTTTTCTGGAAATATCACCTCCATAACATTTATCCGTAACGTTTTTTCTTAAAGCTTTAATAGTTTCTCTTGCCACAATTTTTCCCGATACAGATACTTGAATAGGAATGCTAAATTGATGTTTTGGAATTAACACAGACAATTCTTTACATATTTTTCTTGCTAAAAATAAGGCTTTCGTTTTATGAACTAAAAGAGATAAAGATTCTATTTTTTCGTAATTAATCAATACAGTTATTTTTTTTAAATCCGATTCTCTATAACCAATAAAATCATAGTCGAAAGAAGCGTATCCATTAGAAATGGTTTTTAATTTATCATAAAAATCAAATATGATTTCCGATAAAGGCATTTCAAACATAATTTTTATTTTTTTAGAAGTAAAAAAATTATGATTTCTAATCATAACCCCTCGTTTTTCAATACATAATGACATTATATTTCCTATGCAAACATCTTTAGTGAGAATAGAAACTAAAACATATGGTTCTTCTACTTTCTTTAAGTTTTCCATTTCTGGAAAATATGAAGGATTATTAATTAAAATTTTTAGATTATTTTTCATATAAACTTTATAAGAAACATTAGGAATAGTAATAATTACAGAAATATTATATTCACGTTCCAAACGATCTTTCACTATTTCCATATGAAGAAAACCCAAAAATCCACAATGAAAACCAGATCCTAATGCTGGAGAGGATTCAGGTATGAAAGAAAGTGCGGCATCATTTAATTGCAATTTTTCTATAGAAGAACGTAATTCTTCATATTCATCAGAATTAACTGGATAAATACTAGCGAAAACCATAGGTTTAAATTCTTTAAATTTTTGTATTGCTTCTTTGGCTGGTTTTTTAGCATCTGTTATAGTATCTCCTACTTTCACTTCACTTGTATTTTTGATACCAGAAACAACATATCCAACATCTCCTGTATGAATCTGATTTTTTGAAATACGTTTGATTTTTAAAGTCCCTATTTCATATGCAGAATAAACTTTTCCTGTGGACATAAATTGCAACTTTTGTCCTTTTCGTATACTCCCATTTTTTATTCTAAATAATGCTTCAATCCCTCTAAACGGATTGTATAAAGAATCAAAAATAATAGCTTGTAAAGGAGCTTTTGGATCGCCTTTTGGGGCAGGAATACGTGTAACTATTTTAGTTAATATATTATCAATCCCTAATCCATTTTTTGCACTAATAGGAATGATATCTTCCATTTTACATCCTACTAATTCCATTATTTCTTTCATTACATATTCTGGAATGGAATCTGATAAATCAATTTTGTTTAAAACTGGAATAATAGCTAGGTTATTTTTTAATGCTAAAGAAAGATTAGATATTGTTTGTGCTTGTACACTTTTCATGCAATCAACGACAAGCAAAGCACCTTCACAAGCTGCAATAGAACGTGATACTTCATATGAAAAATCCACATGTCCAGGAGTATCAATTAAATTCAGAATGTATATTTGATTATTGTATTCATATTCCATTTGAACAGCATGGCTTTTAATAGTTATTCCTCGTTCTCTTTCCAAATCCATATCATCTAATAACTGATTCCGTTTTTTTTCTGAAACTGTTTTTGTCAATTCTAATAAACGATCAGCTAACGTACTTTTTCCGTGATCTATATGTGCGATAATACAAAAATTACGAATATAATGAATCATAATTATAATTTAGTTTAAAAAATAATTAAATAACCTTGAAGGGAATCGAACCCATACCATAGGAATCGGAATCCTATATTCTATCCTATTAAACTACAAGGCTATATTATAATAATTTTAAATATGACGATTAAACATATTCATTGTTTTTTGTAATCCATTTTTTACAAATGAAAATATTATTTCTATACCTACATCTAATTTGGATGATAAAGAATTTCTTTCTTCATCTTTCCAGTTTCCTAATACATAAGAATCTATTTTTTTTTCAAAATGATCTTTATTAATCCCAAAACGAAGACGTGCATAATGAGATGTTCCTATTTCTTGTTCTATATTTTTTAACCCATTGTGTCCTCCATTTCCTCCTTTTCCTCTTAAACGAAAATTACCAAAATCCAAATAAATATCATCAGATATGACAAGAATATTTTTTAATACGATTTTTTCTTTTTTCATCCAATATTTAACAGCTATTCCACTGCGATTCATATAAGTAGAAGGTTTAAAAAAAAGTAATTTTTTATTATGATTGAATTCTGAAATAAAACCAAGTTTTTTTTTAGAAAAATAAAAAAAATATTTCTCTGAAATTCGATCCAAAATCATAAATCCAAAATTATGCCTAGTTTTTTCATATAAATACCCTGGATTTCCTAATCCAATTATCAAAAACTTTTTTACATTATTATTATGTAAATAAATCATATTAATATTAGTGAAGAATTTCGTATACTGCTTTTCCTATATTAGCCGGAGATTTAACAATATGTATTCCACTTTCTTTCATAATTTTCATTTTTTCTTGTGCTGTTTCTATTTTTTTTTCTATAATAGCTCCAGCATGCCCCATTGTTCTCCCTTTTGGAGCTGTTTGTCCAGCTATAAAGCCTATCACCGGTTTTTTATTTCCCAATTTTTTTATCCATTCAGAAGCCTCAATTTCTAATTTTCCTCCTATTTCGCCAATCATCACAATACATTCTGTTTCTGTATCATGTAAAAATAATTCCATAATCTCTTTTATATTCATTCCGATAATAGAATCTCCTCCGATCCCAACAGCAGTAGAAATTCCATAACCCAATTTCACAATTTGATCTGCCGCTTCATAAGTCAGAGTTCCTGATCTAGAAATGATTCCTACATTTCCTTTTTTTTTAAATACTGAATTAGGCATAATTCCTACCTTAGACTCTTCTGGTGAAACAATTCCAGGACAATTTGGCCCTATTAAACGAGATTTTTTTCCTTTTAAAAAATGTTTAATTCGAATCATATCTGAAACAGGAATTCCTTCTGTTATACACACAATAACTTGTACATTCATATAAATAGATTCTAAAATTGCATCAGAAGCAAAAGCAGAAGGAACAAAAATTACGCTTACATTTCCTCCTGTGTGATTCACTGCCTCTTCAATAGTATTAAAAATAGGAACCCCTAAACACATTTTTCCCCCTTTACCTGGAGTAATTCCTCCTACTATAAAAGTTCCATAATTTATCATTTGTTCAGTATGAAACAATCCCTCTTTACCAGTTAATCCTTGGACAAGAACTTTAATGCTTTTATCTATCAAAATACTCATAATTATTAATTAATTTTTTTTCATAAAATTTGAATTTTATTTTTTTATTCTTTCTATATAAGATCTATTTTTTGTATTTATTTTAACAAAATCTCCTATCTTTAGAAAAGAAGGAGTTAATAACCTAGTTCCTGTTTCTAAAATAACAAGTTTATTGGTATTATTAATCGTGTCTCCTTTTTTGACATATTCTGTCTGTTTCACTTCTAAAATAACTGTAGAAGGTATTTTAAAAAACAAAAAAATTTTTTCTTTTTTACTTTTGACATGAAAAAAAATAGGGATTTTCATCCCTTCTTTCAAAAACTCTATATTTGTGTTTTTGATTAATTTTTTTTCTATTTGTATTTGATCATAAGTGCTATCATCCATAAAATAAAAAATATTTCTTTCTTTATATAAATATTTATAATAACGAGACTCTATTTCAACCTTTTTCAATTTATGTTTCGCTGAAAAATTGCTTTCTAAAACATAACCTGTTATTAAATTTTTTAATTTCGTTCTAATAAAAGCATATCCATTTCCAGGTTTGACATGAAGACAATCAATAATTTTGAATATTTCCTTATTCCATTGTATATATAAACCTTTTTTGATGTTCATTTAATTTTTAAAATTTTTCATAATTTTTAACGATTTTTGCGACAACTTCTGCTACTACCACAAGCTGATTATTTACATAACCTTTCCCTCGCATGTAAACGATTCCTCTTTTCATAGATTCTAACAAATTAACTTTAAAAATAATTATATCTCCAGGAACTATTTTCTGTTTAAATTTTACTTTATCTATTTTTAAAAAATAAGTAGAATATAATTCAGGATGACTGAATTTATTTAATACAAGTATTCCTCCAACTTGTGCGATGGCTTCTATTTGCAATACACCGGGCATAATAGGTTCTCTAGGAAAATGCCCTATGAAAAAGGATTCATTCATTGTCACATTTTTAACTCCTACAATACTATTTTCTGTTAAGTCTATGATTTTATCTACTAAAAGAAATGGAGGTTTATGAGGCAAAATTTTCATAATGCTTTTTATATCCAAAATAGGTTTCTTTTTGAAATTGAATTCAGGAATATCATTAATATCATTTTTTCTAAACGTTTGAATTTGATTCATTAACTCCTTTACAAATTGCATGATAATATAGTTGTTTGGATTATAAAAGATAAATCTTCCTTTTAACTTAGTTTCTATTAAAGTTAAAAAACCTATAATATCTAAAAGAATATGTTTTGTTATTTCATTAAAAGTTTGATCGAGACAAAAAAAAGTATTATAAAAAAAAGAATACAAAGAATTTTCTCTTACTTCCTCTATTTTTTTTTCGCTAAGAATACAAAATATTTTTGAATTTGCAATTTTTTGAAACTGATATATATGTTGAAAAATAGCATTTTTTGCATAATATTTAGAGTTAAAATCTATAACTGTCATGATTTCAAATTGTTTGGAAGGTAAAGCTAAAATTTCTCCTCCTGTTTTTGTGTTTTCATAAGAAATAATTTTCGTGATTGAATAATATTTTCTTATTTCGTCTTGTTCTATAATTCCTACTTTTTGAATGGCTTCTACAAAAAATTTAGAAGAACCGTCCATAATAGGAATTTCAACATTATCTAATTCTATGATTATATTATCTAGATTCATCCCAGTCAAAGCAGCTAAAACATGTTCAATAGTATAAATTTTGAATCCATCTTTTTCTAGAATGATACCTTTATCTATACTTTCTTTTATAAAAAAAGAATAATGAGCTTTTATACAAGGTTTTTCTTTTATATCTGTTCTAATAAAAATAAAACCCGTATGAATTGGAGCTGGTTTAAAAGTAATAGTTACTTTTTTTTTAGTGTATAAACCAAATCCTTGTAAAGAAATTTTTCCTGCAATAGTTTTTTGCTTTTCAAGCATATAACAATATATATTAGAATTCTTTAAAAGAAAAATAAAAACTTTATGTAATTTATACTATAGACGGTGTGATTCTTATTCTTTCTATCATGAATTTTTCAAGACGTATGATTTTTTTCTTTACAGGTTTTATCATTGGTATTTTAATATTACTTTTTTTTTCCTATACCTCTCATAAAAGATTATTGAATATAAAAAAGAAAAAAATAGTAGAAAAAAAAGACGTAAAATATTTTTATAATATAAAAAAAACAAACAGTTTCAAACTATGAAAAGAACTTATCAACCTTCAAATAGAAAAAAAGTTAATGTTCATGGATTCATGAAACGAATGAATACAAAAACAGGTCGCATAATTATATCCAGAAGAAGAAAAAAAGGAAGAAAAAGACTTTCCGTTTATAATTTTAAAAAGTAAAATGGATTACAAAATTTTAAAACTTTCTATAGTTCCAATTTCAGGAAAACTTTCTCCCTTTTCCCCATAAAATTTTTTACCTGTCACGATAGATTCTTCATAGGCAAAAAAATTTGATAAATCTCCTATATCTACTACTTTGGTTAAAGTGTAAAGATTTTTTTTCATTAAATCAAACTTTTCAAAGTTCATTAATCCTATATCTACTAAAAATTCATTTTTGTTTTTTTTGATTTCTACTTTTCTATATATTTTATCCAATAAAACATTTTTATTTTCTGGAATTGATAAATAAGATTTATAATATTCTTCAAGATTTTCCCCTTTATTATAAGAAATGAAATAAATTCCGGCAAGAATAGATAATACACTATATTTTCTAATAATTTTTTTTTGAAAATCTTTTGGATAATTTCCTGATTCTACTAAAATACAAGGATAACCTAATTTTTGTAAACGATCCCCAGTTGCTGTAGGATATAATTTGTCAGAAAATCTTCCTATTGATCCAATATGAGGTAAAATTTTATGAAGTTCTTTTACAATAAAACTTATAACACCCATAGATTTTTTTTTACTTATAGAATAAGTATTGTTTTTCAAGGATATAGAAGGAGATAAAAAAGATAAAATGGCAGGATTAAAATTTTTATGATCAACATTATAAATACTTCTTTGATCATGTAAATTAAATAAAATATTAGGTTTACTTTTTCCTATTTCTTTGAATAAAATTTGTATTTCTGGAGATTGTAAACGAATAGCATCTCTATTTAAGTCTATATTTATAGCATTTCTTCTTCTAAATATTTCAGATCCATCAGGATTTAACATTGGAATAAATAGAATAGTTAAATTTTTTTTAAAAAATTGGACTAATTCACAATTTTTTTCTTTTAAAAAAAAATGAAAAATATCAAACATGGATTTTGTTCCAGTGGTTTCATTTCCATGCATTTGAGACCAAATGAATATTTTTATTTTTCCTATCCCCCATTTAATTTTAAAAATTTTTCTTTTTTCTATAGATAATCCTATAGGAATGATAGAGCATATATCTTTATACTTATTCATGATTTGTAATAAATCAGAATATCTGAAAATTTTTGAACAATGAATACTGCTATCTTTAAAAGATTCATAATTATGGAACATAGATATAATATCAAAAAACGACATAATAACCTTGATTTATTTTAAATAATTCCCCCATTCATGATTATGATTAATAACAAAATTGTTGTTATCTTTTAACAAGAAAGAAAACGAACTTTTACTAAATTAAAATATTTTCATAATATAAAATGAAATAAAAAAAACAGAATTATATAAAAAGAATAATTTTTAATATTCATTATGAAGAATTATTTTAAAATAAATTATATAGAATCAATTTTATTAATAATAGGATTTATTGCTTTAAATTTTTTCAATATAATTCTTAGAAAATTATTGATTTATATTGATTTACCTGAAAGCATGATATTTTCAATATCATATACTCTTCCTTTTATTTTTTTATTTCTTTTCATATCTCATCAAGCACAAAAAAAAAGTATCACTATAGACTTATCTATGAACTTATCTCCATGGTATATTTATTTTATTATTTTTTGTATGATGTTTTGTATGATCATTATCAATGAATACATATCTTCACTAGTCCCAAAAGAAGGGCCAATATTAGGAAATATGTATAAAGAAATTGAAGAATTTCTAAAAGAAGAAATTAAAAATACAATTCCTTTTTTTTCTACTACAGTATTATTAGCACCTATATGTGAAGAAGTACTTTTTAGAGGTATTATTTTAAATGGTATGTTAAAAAATAAAATACACCCTATTAAAGCTATTTTATTTTCTTCATTTTTATTTGGATTGACTCATATGAATCCATGGCAATTTGTAGGAGGCATTCTTATTGGAAGTTTTATAGGATTCATTTATTTTATAACTTCTTCTATTATCGACTGTATATTATTACATATTTTTAATAATGCTTTTGCTATATTCACTATGTTTTTATTTATGAAAAATAAAAATTTTATAGTACCTAAAAAGATCAGTTTGGATATAAATTTTGGATTAATATTAATAATATCTTTTATTATAGTAATGAGTGGGAGTATTTTTCTTTTAAAGAAAAAAAGAGAAAGCATAAAAAATTAAATTTTTTTTATAAAAACTGACTATACACATGAATTAGAAAATTCATTTAAAATTTTTCATGATGAAAAAGTCTTCATTAACTATTTTAGGATGTCATTCTTCCATCCCTACAAACAAGTTCCATCCCACTGCTCAAATATTGGAAATGAAAGGTTTTTCCTTTCTTATTGATTGTGGTGAGGGGACACAAGTTCAATTAAGAAAAACAAAAATAAAATTTAATAAAATAATACACATATTCATATCTCATTTACATGGAGATCATTTTTTTGGATTGATTGGATTATTATCTACTTTTCACCTATTAGGGAGAGAAAAATCAGTAAATATTTACGCTCCAAAAGGATTAAAAGAAATCATAAATGTTCATTTTAAATGGTCTTATACCAGACTTAAATATTGCATAAATTATATAGAATTATCATCACAAAAATTGGAAAAAATCATGGAAAACGATAAAATAGAAATTTTTTCCATCCCATTAAAACACAGAATTTATGCAAATGGATTTCTTTTTAGAGAGAAACCTAGCAACAGAAAATTAAATATGGAAGAAATTAAAAAAATACCCGATATTAAAATCGTAAACTATCAGAACTTAAAATTAGGAAAAGATTTTAAAACTAATGATGGTCAAATTATTCCTAATAAAAAATTAACATTTGATCCTCCTAAAATATTATCTTATGCTTTTTGTTCAGACACTTCTTTTTACTTACCTATAGTTGAGCATATAAAATATGTAGACTTATTATATCATGAATCCACATTTCTAAAAACGGAAGAAAATAGAGCTATTCACACAGGACATTCTACAGCAAATCAGGCCGCACATATAGCTAAAAAAGCTAAAGTCAAAAAATTATTATTGGGACATTATTCAAATAGATTTCCTAATATTAAAGAATTTGAAAAAGAAGCAAAAGAGATATTTTCTAACGTAGAAGCATCCGAAGCTCTAAAAACATATTATTTGTAATAAATCATATTATTAATTCTTTTTAAAGAATAAAAAGATATAATTGATCCTATTATTAAAATCACACATACAACCATATAAGAATCTTCTATTGTAATTTTAACAGGAAAAGGTATTTTTTTTTCTATTTTAAATATTTTATATTTTTCTTGTATCAAAGAAATAATATAAGATATAAATAAACCACTTAAACAACCAAAAGTAGTAATCATAAATCCTATATAAAAAAATATCATCTTGATTCTATATAAAGAAAAGCCCATACTCCA
Organism: Blattabacterium sp. (Nauphoeta cinerea); assembly: GCF_000471965.1. Lineage (GTDB taxonomy): Bacteria > Bacteroidota > Bacteroidia > Flavobacteriales > Blattabacteriaceae > Blattabacterium. The sequence goes on along the minus strand of NC_022550.1, from coordinate 31,456 downwards.
TAATGTAAAAATTTCTTTTAATTTATCTAGTTGTAAAATATAAATAGCACTAAATAAATTAAATCCAGTGATTAATGTTATTAAAATAAACAAAAAATATATAAATATTTTTTCTGTGTTCAGAACTTTATGAAAACTTTTTTCTCTTTCTACACGTGTTATTATATTAAATTTTGAACCGAGTTTTTTCATTAAAATATTTTTTAAATTATCTATGTTTACTTGATCATAAACCTTAATTTCTAAGGTTTGAAACCCTTTTTTTTTTATTACATTCTGTAGTTCATATAAATCACAAAATAAATATTTTATGTCCATTTTAGGGCTAAAATGAAAAATTCCTTTCACACAAACTTTTTTTTTCATAAAAAATAAAGTATTTTTTTCATCTTTTTTAGAATCAAAAAAAAGTATCTGTAAAGGCGTATTTATTATGTGATATAATAACAGGGGATCCAATATATAAGACCACCCTATATATACATTTAAATAATCAAACTTATTATTTTTTAAATTTTTTTTTATAAATTTTTTCATTACTTTTTCATATCCTACATCCACCCCTTTTAAAAGGACAAAATATTCATGATTATTATAATGTAAAAAAACTTTTTTTTCTATGGTCTTAGAGAAAGCCATAATTTCTTGTATAGGTTCTATTTTTTTAATAATACTATCATTAATAAAAAAATCTTTTTCATTGAAACAAGAAATAGTTATATCAGGATAATGAGTTTGATGAAATTTTTCATTTAAATTTTCTAATCCAGAGAAAACAAATAAAATTGTAGATAAAGAGAATGCAGAAACCCCAATAGATAAAATTGATAAAAAAACAATGATATTAACAAGATTTGTTTTTTTTTTAGAAAAAAAATAACGTATAGATATATAAAAATAAGTATTCAAAAACTTGAAATTAAAAAATTTTATACAGATGCATAAAAATCTAATTTGGGAATTTTTTTCACACGATATCTCAATCTCTTAGAAAGTAATTTTCTATAAAATCTAGATTGAAAACGAATAAATTCTAATGTTTTTTTATCCAAAAAAGGATAAATGCTAACATATCCTTTTATTAAGTTCATATCAGGGCTCATACATATTCTAATTAAAGTCACTAAAAATTTATTCTTGCTTTCACTATAAAAAATTTCTTGATTCAAGATTTCTGCTATTTCTATAAAAAATATTGAAGATAATCTCTCATTTCTAATCAAATCTTTCATAATTTCGTCACTTTTTTTTTGCGAATAGAGATAAAAAACGAAAAAAATTTTCAAAAAGCTTGTAATAGGAAAAATAATGTTGTAAAATTGCACTACTTTATATTTGGGTCCCATAGCTCAGTTGGTTAGAGCACCTGACTCATAATCAGGGAGTCGCTGGTTCAAGTCCAGCTGGGACCATTTTTTATTTCTTGAGTAACCGGGGGGGGATTCGAACCCACAACTTACAGTTTAGGAAACTGTTGTTCTATCCTATTTGAACTACCCAGTCTTATGATCTATAATAGAAACAATCGATTTATTTTTTTTACTTTTTTAAAAGAAACATAACCATTTTTTATAGCATATAAAGTATGATCTTTTCCTATTCCTACATTTCTTCCAGGATGATGTTTTGTTCCTCTCTGACGAATTATGATATTACCAGAATTTACATACTGATTTCCATATATTTTAATTCCTAATCTTCTTCCTGCTGAATCTCTTCCATTTCTAGAACTTCCAGAACCTTTTTTATGAGCCATATCTTGTTTTTTTTATGAATTTTTTAAAAAAGAAATTATTTTTATTTTTGAAAATAAAGGCCTAAATCCATTTTTAACTTTATACCCTTTTCTTCTTTTTTTCTTAAAAATAATAATTTTTTTTCCTTTTATATGTTGTAAAATTTCTATTTTAACACTGATTTTTTCTATAAAAGGATTTCCTAAAATAAGTCTTCCTTCTTTATAAAACAAAAAAATCTGATTTAACAATATTTTTTCTCCTATATTAGCTTCAATATGGGGTACATATATATATTCATTTTCAACAATTTTAAATTGTTTATCTTTTATATTAACAATAGCATACATTACAAATAGCTTTAATATTTTTTTATTTTAATAATATTTTTTTTGCTTTTAAAATACTTTCAAATAAACAATCTATTTCTTTAAAAGTATTATATACAGAAAAACTAATACGAATCATACCTGAAACTTTAAAAAAATTCATAAGAGGTTGTGCACATAAATGCCCTGTTCTTACCGCAATTCCTAAACGATCTAAAACACTACCTACATCAAAACAATGTAACTCATTTAAATTAAACGAAATAATACCAGACTTTTCAGAAATATCATTGGGAGTTCCATATAATTGAATTCCATTTATTGATCTTAAACATTTTACAGCATACATCAAAAGTTTTTTTTTGTACGATTGAATATTTGATATTCCTATTTCTTTTATAAAATCTATAGCAAATCCCCACACAATAATTCCTTCTATGTTTGGGGTTCCAGCTTCAAATTTAAATGGGAGACCTGAATAAGTTGTTTGATTCAAACTTACATTTTTAATCATTTCCCCCCCGAATTGATAAGGATGCAACTTTTCCAATATTTTATTTTTTCCATATAATATACCAATACCAGTAGGCCCATACATTTTATGAGCAGAAAAAACGTAAAAATCAACATTTAAATCTTGTACATCTAAATCTAAATTAGATGGGACTTGAGCTCCATCAATTAAAACTAAAGCTCCATATTTATGAGCCTTTTTAATAATATATTTAACAGGATTAATAATCCCTAAAACATTAGATATATGACTAATAGATACTATTTTTGTTCTTTCTGAAAGAAGAAACTCAAAATCTTTCAATTTTAAAAAACCATTTTCATAAATGGATATCATTTTTAAAATAGCTCCTTTTTTTTGGCAAAGAATCTGCCATGGTACAAAATTTGAATGATGTTCTATACAAGAAATAATAATTTCATCTCCTTTTTTTATGAAAGCATCCATACTAGATGCCACTAAATTAATAGACTCTGTAGTACCTTTTGTAAATATAATTTCAGAAGAATATTTTGCATGAATAAATTTTTGAATCTTTTTTCTTACATTTTCTACATATAAAGTCGCTTTATGACTAAGATAATGCAGTCCTCTATGAACATTAGAGTTCATGGTCGAATAATAATTTTGGGATGCTTGAATAACTTTTAAAGGTTTTTGAGTAGTTGCCGCATTATCCATATAAATTAAAGGATTAGAATATATTTTTTCTTTTAAAATAGGAAATTGATTTCTTATTTCTTGTATTTCTTTTTCTGAAAACATATTTTTTATAAATGTTTATCTAATTTTTCCTTTATTTTTATATGTATAAATTTTTTTAATTCCAAAATCCGAATAGGAACCAACATTTCCCCTAAAAATGATAATAATAATAACATTTTAGCTTTTTTTTCAGGAATTCCTCTTGATTGAAGATAAAATAATTCATCTTCCTGAATATTACCGACGGTACACCCATGAGAACATTTCACATGTTCAGAATAAATTTCTAATTGAGGCTTAGCATGTATACATGCTTCATCAGAAAGAACAATATTATGATTTTTTTGAAAAGAATTTATTTCTTTTATAAATTTATTCACAATTATTCTTCCATTAAAAATTCCTTCCGATTTTTCACATAAAATATTTTTATACAATTGAAAACTATAAGCATTTGAACATAAATGATTGATTAGAGTATTGTGATCCACAAATTGTTTTCCCGATAAAAGAGAAATGCCGTATAAATAAGAATAAGTTTTTTTACCATTAGAATAAAATTTTAAATTATTTCTTATATAATTTCCTTGAAAAGAAAAAGTATAAACAGTGCATTTACTGTTTTTATTTTGTTTTAAAAATGTATTATCTATTATAGAAGTTTCTTCTAAATCATTTTGCACTTTATAGTACTCAATGACACTATGGTTCATCGCATAAATTTCACTAACTGAATTTACAAAAACAAAATGCTTCTTTAAACATTTAAAATGTTCTATAATTTTAACATAGGAATGCTCTCCCACCACAATCAAATTTCTGTTATTCAACATAATTTTAGATTCAATTCCTGTAGAAATATGTAATATTTCTATAGGATTTTCTAAAATAACATTATTAGGAATATAAATATATGCTCCGTCTATTGACAAAATAGTATTCAAAGTATAGAACGCATCATATTGATATGATAGTCGATCATAATAATCTTTAATTTTATTTTCTTTTAGTGATACTATATTTGATAAAATAATATTTCCCGCATCATAAGAAAGATAAGGATTATATTTCCCGTCTATAAAAACTAAAATAAGGGAATCTTCATTTTTAAGAAAAGTTAATTTTCTTATTTTTTGATATTCTATATTTTTTATTTTTTCTTCTTCTGAAAGAAGATTATAATCCTGTTTAAGAATTGAATCAATATTTGTATTTTTCCATTTTTTCTTGATAAAAGAAGGAAATCCTTTTTTACAGAAAAAATCAGAATGTTTTCGTTGCAAAAACGACATATAAGTGTCATCTTTTTTTGCATAAGTAAATTTCTTAATTAAGAAAGAAGTTATTTTTTCTCTTAACTGCATTTATATAAAGTTAAGTAATTACTCTTGATTCTTCATTATCCAATCATATCCTTTTTGCTCCAATTTTTCAGCTAATTTTTTATCTCCTGACTGAATAATTTTTCCATTATATAAAATATGTATAATATAATCTGATAAAAGATAATCTAATAATCTTTTATAATGAGTGATAACTAAAATAGAGTTTTTTTTATTTCTAAAGTCGTTAATTCCTTTAGCTACTATTCGCAAAGCATCTATATCTAAACCTGAATCTATTTCATCTAATATAGAGAACAAAGGATCTAACATTATCATTTGAAATATTTCGTTACGTTTTTTTTCTCCCCCAGAAAAACCTTCATTTAAAGAACGATGAAAAAAATTTTTTTCAATTTTTAATAAAGAAGACTTTTCCTTTATTTTTAATAAAATATCTTTAGCAGACATTTTTTTTATATTCCGTGCATTGCAAATGGAATTAATTGCTGTTTTAATAAAATTAACAATAGACACTCCTGGGATTTCAATTGGATGCTGAAAAGAAAGAAAAATACCTAAATGAGCTCGTTCTTCCGGAGAATAATTTTTTAAATTATGATTTAAGAAATAAATATTTCCCTCAGTTATTTTATAATCTTTTTTACCTGCTATTATAGAGGCAAGAGTACTTTTTCCAGAACCATTAGGCCCCATAATAACATGACTTTCTCCTGCATTGATTTTCAAATTCACTCCTTTGAGTACCTTTTTATTTTCTATATAAGCATGTAAATTTTCTATATTTAACATCATAATTTTTTATTATTATCCTACAGATCCTTCCAAAGAAATTTCCAAAAGTTTTCTAGCCTCTACTGCAAATTCCATAGGAAGTTTTTCCAAAATATCATTACTAAAACCATGAACAATTAGAGAAATAGCTTTCTCTGTATTGATTCCTCTTTGATTACAATAAAAAATTTGATCTTCTCCAATTTTTGAAGTCGTGGCTTCATGTTCAACTTTAGAATTGGAATTATATACATGAATATCCGGAAAAGTATGAGCTCCACATTTATCTCCAATTAATAAAGAATCACATTGAGAAAAATTATGGGATTGAATTGCTTGAGAAGTAATTTTAACCAAGCCTCTATAATTGTTTTGAGCTTTACCAGCAGATATTCCTTTTGATATAATAACACTTTTTGTATGTTTTCCTATATGTATCATTTTAGTTCCCGTATCTGCTTGTTGAAAATTTTTAGTTAAAGCTAAAGAATAAAATTGCCCCATGGAAAAATCTCCTTTTAGAATGCAAGATGGATATTTCCAGGTAATTGAAGAACCCGTTTCCACTTGGATCCAAGATATTTTTGCTCCTTTCTCACATAAACCACGTTTTGTCACAAAATTAAAAACACCTCCTTCTCCTTTTTTATTTCCAGGGAACCAATTTTGAACGGTTGAATATTTCACTTCAGCATTTTCCAATGCGATAATTTCTACTACAGCTGCATGTAGCTGATTTTCTTTTCTTTGGGGAGCAGTACATCCTTCTAAATAACTAACGTATGAATTTTCATCTGCGATAATTAAAGTTCTTTCAAATTGACCTGTTTTATTTTCATTGATACGAAAATATGTGGATAACTCCATAGGACAACGAACCCCTTTTGGAATATAACAAAAAGAACCATCTGAAAATACAGCTGAATTTAAAGCCGCATAAAAATTATCTTTTTTTGAAACAACTGAACCTAAATATTTTTTTACAAGACTTGGATATTTTTTCATAGCATCGTTGATGGAGCAAAATATAATCCCTTGATTTTTTAATTTATTTTGAAATGTAGTAGCTAAAGAAACAGAGTCTAATACTATATCTGTCGCTACACCTGAAAGGATTTTTTGTTCTTCTATAGGAATTCCTAATTTATTAAATGTATTTATTAATTCTGGATCTACTTCTTCTAAATTATTTAAATTTATTTTTTTTTTAGGAGCAGAATAATAACTTATTTTTTGAAAATCTGGAATTTTATACTTTATATTTGCCCATTTTGGATAATCCATTTTATTCCATATATGATAAGATTCTAATCTCCAATCCAACATCCATGTGGGTTCCTTTTTTTTTTCTGTTATTTTACGGATAACATCTTCATTTAAACCTACTGGAATTTTGTCTGATTCTATTGGAGTATAAAATCCATATTTGTATTCAGAATCAGCAAAATCTTTCAGGATTTTATTATTTTTTTTCATTATGATGAAAAACTTTTTCCACAACCACAAGTATGTTTTGCTTTAGGATTATTAAAATAAAACCCCTTTCCATCTAATCCATCTGAATATTCTAATGTTGTACCTTCTAAATAAGGAATACTATTTTGATCTATCAATATCTTCATTTCTTCATGTTGAAAAAGTTTATCCCCTTCTTGTTTTTTTTGATCGAAAGTAAGTTCATAAGACATCCCTGAACATCCTCCAGTTTTAACTCCAAATCTAACGAAAGAAATATTATGAGAAAGTCCCTCTTTTTTCATAATAGAAATCAATTTACTTTTAGCTTTTTCAGATATAAAAACCATAATATTTACAATTTTTTATTACAAAGGATAAATATAAATTTTTTGTATCATTATTCATTTGAAAGTGATTTTTGTTATTCCTTCTTTTATTCCCCATTGATCTGACATACCAGCATTAATTTCCAAAACATATTTTATAGGAGAAGATAAATTAATTATTTCTATATTCTTCATAGGAGTTACGTATTTATTAACAAAAACAACAGTATTAAATTGATTGATGTATACAATATCTAAAGGAATTCGTACATCTTTCATATTTATATGTTCATACTCTTCTTTATTTTTCAATAAAAATAACATTCCTCTATTTTCTTTTAAATCAGATCTATATTTTAATCCATTTTTTTTTTCTGTATCAGAATACGCTAACTCTATATCTATTTTTTTAATGATATAATTGTTATTCCTAAAATATAGTTCTCCATCTTTAATAAATTCTATTTCTAGTGAATTTCCGATATCTAAAAACATATCAGAATCGTAATAAATTTTTTCAGATGAATTTATAGAAAAACACATTATCAAATAATAAAAAATATTAATTTTTTTCATCACGAAAAAAAATATTTCTTAATTTTTGATAAATTGAGAATAAAAAATCCCAAAATAATAAAAGGAATGCTAAGCCATTGACCTGTATTTATAGATAAAAAATTAATAAATTCTTCTCCTTGTGGTTCTTTTACAAATTCTAATAAAAAACGTATAGACCAAAGTAAAATAAAAAATATTCCGGATAAAAATCCGTCATAATTTTTTTTTCCTATTTTATAAAAATACCATAGCAATAAAAAAATTACAAAATAACCAATAGATTCATAGATTTGTGCAGGATGTCTAGGGACTATTTCCCCATATTCTGTATCCATTTGGATAAATTTAACGGACCAAGGTAATTTTTCATTACATGGTTTTCCCACTATTTCAGAATTAAAAAAATTTCCGACCCTAATAAAAACAGCAGATATTGATACGGGGATACATAATCGATCACATAACCAAATAAAAGATTTTTTTTTCAATATGATTTTTTTATAAAAAAAACTAGATAAAATAATTCCTATAGTTGCACCATGACTAGATAATCCCCTGAAACCAATAAATTCATAACCTTTTATAAATCCTAATAAGGAATTATGTTTATTTTCTTTTATAGGAAGAATGGCTTCAATCCAATGATCTGAAAAATATGATAAATCATAGAATAAAACTTGACCTAGTCTTGCTCCTATAAGAGTTCCCAAAAAAGTACAAATGAATAAAGGATCCAGATATTTTGTATCTATATTATCGTTTTGATAAATATATTTCATGATATACCATCCTAATAAAAAAGAAATCACAAACATTAGACTATAAATATGAATACAAAAACCTTTCCATAAAACAAATTTGTGAATAGGATCCCAATTAATATACTCTAATGTTTTTCCCATGATTAATTTATTTTGGATAATTGTAATCTGATGGACCCCAAGGATTACATTTAATGATTCTTTTTATACTTAAAAAAATAGCTTTAAAAAAATTCCATTTATTTAATGAGAAAATCATATAATTTGAACAAGTTGGAATATATCTACAATTGTTTCCTATCCATGGAGATACCCCTATTTGATATAATCTAATGATTTTGATTAGTAAAATTTTTGCAATTTTCATATTGTTTGTTTTCTGATGAAATTTAAAGAAGAACCTGCTTTAAACCATTGAATTTGCTTATTATTATAAGAATGACAAATTCTTATTTTTTCTTTATTTCCATTTTTATGAATTAATTCCACTTCTATATTTTTATTAGGACATATATTTTTTATATAAAAATGTAATATGTCTTCTTCTTGTATTTTGTAATAGTCGTCCGGATTTAAAAAAGTTAAAGCTAAAATTCCTTGTTTTTTTAAATTAGTTTCATGTATTCTAGAGAAAGATTTAACAAGAACCACACGAACTCCCAAAAAACGAGGTTCCATAGCAGCATGCTCTCTTGATGAACCTTCTCCATAATTATCCTCTCCTACAATTAAAGTTTGTATATTTTTTGATTGATAAAATTTGGCTACATTATAAACCGTATCATAATTATCTGTTATAATATTTTTTATTTTATTTTTTTCATGATTAAAAGCGTTTATAGCCCCCATTAATAAATTTTCAGAAATCTTTTCAAGATGACCTCTATATTTTAACCATGGTCCTGCCATTGAAATATGATCTGTAGTGCATTTTCCTTTAATTTTTATTAAAAGTCTAAGATTCAACAAATGATTTCTATCCCACGCCAAAAAAGGGGACAATACCTGTAATCTTTTAGAGTTTTTTTTTATAATTACAGACAAATTTTGTTTATTTTCTTTTTTTAAAAAACTTTCATATCCTAATTCTTCTGATTTAAAATTCCTTGTAGGAGTTTCCATTGATTTAGGCTCTTCAAACTTGACATCCTCACCCATTTCATTTTTCAATTTATCTTTCATAGGATTAAATGTTAAATCTCCAGAAAAAACTAAAGCTGTAACAATTTCTGGAGAAGCGATAAAAGCATGTGTTTTTGGATTTCCGTCATTCCGAGATGAAAAATTCCTATTAAAAGTATGAATAATTGTATTTTTTACATTTTCTTGATTTTCTTTTCTAATCCATTGTCCAATACAAGGGCCACAAGCATTAGAAAAAATTTTAGCTCCAAATTCTTTAAAAATTGATAAAAATCCTGCATTTTTTATAAGAGAAAAAACTTTTTTAGACCCCGGCGATATCATATATTCTGAATTCATTTTCAATTTTTTCTTTTTTGCTTGTTGAATTATTGATATTACTTTTGAGAAATCTTCGTAAGAAGAATTTGTGCAAGAACCGATCAATCCTACTTCAATTTTTGTAGGCCAATTATTTTTAGCTGCTTCTTCTTTCATTTTAGAAATAGGAGTTGCTATATCTGGAGTAAAAGGACCGTTAATATGTGGCTCTAAAACACTTAAATCTATTTTTATGACTTGATCATAGTAATGATATGGATTTTGATAAACTTCTGGATCTGCTTTTAAAAAATTTTTTATTTTTTCTGCCATTATAGATACTTGAATTCTTCCATTTTTTATCAAAAAATCTTTCATTTTAACATCATAAGGAAATAAAGAAGCTGTAGCCCCTATTTCTGCACCCATATTGCATATGGTAGCCTTGCCTACACAAGAAATACTATCAACCCCCTCTCCAAAATATTCAATAATATGATTTATAGCTCCTGATACTCCAATCATACCAGATAATTTTAATATAACATCTTTAGGAGAAGTCCATCCATTAATTTTACCAATTAAATTTACTCCAATTATTTTAGGAAACTTTAATTCTAAAAGGGATCCAGACATAACTTCGGCCGCATCAGAACCTCCAACTCCTATTCCTAACATCCCTAATCCTCCAGCATTAGGGGTATGAGAATCTGTCCCTATAATGACTCCTCCAGGAAATGCATAACTTTCTAGAATAACCTGATGAATAATCCCTGATCCAGGTCCCCAAAAATCTATTCCATATTTACAAGACGCCGATCTTAAAAAATTATAAATTTCTTTATTTTTATTTATGGAATTTTTTAAGTCCAAATCTGCTCCAAATTGAGCAGATATAAGATGATCACAATGAATAGAAGTTGGAACAGACGTTTTATATTTTTTAGTTTGCATAAATTGAAGCAATGTCATTTGAGCTGTAGCATCTTGCATCACAATACGATCGGGTAAAAAATTCATATAATATTTATCTTTAAAATTTATGGATTTATAATTATTTTCGATAAATAAATGAGAATACAAAATTTTTTCCGAATAAGTCATAGGATGATCTATGACATTTCGAATTTTTTCAATCTTATGTAAAAAGCTTGAGTAAAAATTTCGAATCATATCAAGATCAAAAATCATAATAAATTTTTTTAATTAAAAAAAATAATATACATAAATTATGTTTCGTTTAAAAAAATACTGATTTTTTCATGAAAATCCGTGGGGTTTTCTACATGAATCCAGTGATCAGATTTATTCACCGTCCAAATTTTAGATTGGGAAAATAATTTTCGTATATGATTATAATCTTGATCAAGAAGATAATTCGAATATTCTCCTCGCAAAAATAATACAGGACCATGATAAGAACCATTTTTTATTTCTTTATGAATTAAATCATCATAATTTTTTTCAATATTTGATAAAGAAAAATGAAAACATAATTTCCCATTTTTTTGTCTTTGAGTACATTTAGAAAAAAACGATCTAATTTTCAAATCAGAAATCCATCTTTTTAAAAAAAAATCTAGATCTTTTCTAGTATTGATGATATCAAAATCCACTTTTTTTAAAATATGAATTAATTTTTTTTGATTAGTATTAATATAAGCTTTAGGACTGATATCCACAATGATTAATTTTTTGGGAATCATAGGATATTTTATAGAAAACTTCATGACGGCCCTTCCTCCCATAGAATGTCCTAATAATATAGGATGATTTAATTTGTAATAATAAATATATTTTAATATATCTTCTGATATGACATCATAATTCATTTCATGGGAAACAAAACTTTTTCCATGATTTCTAATATCCAACAAGTGAATTTGATAAAATTTTTCAAATTCTTTAGCAAAAGAAACCCAATTGTCTCCATTTCCAAATAAACCATGAAAAACTAAAATGGGGTACCCCGTCCCGTAAATTTTAGAATACAGTATCATTTTTTTTTATTTTACTGGCTTGATAAATTCTTTTTAAATAACTTTGTATTGTGTTTTCCAGTCCCATATATACAGATTCACAAATTAAAGCATGTCCAATTGAAACTTCTGATATATTTGGTATTTTTTCAATTAAAAAATAAATATTATCTAAATTTAAATCATGTCCAGCATGAATGAACATTTGATTATTAACAATAATTTTTGCTGTTTCAATATATGGATCAATGCTGTTCCATTTCTTTTCCGAATATCCTATAGAAAAATATCCAGTATATAATTCTATACTATCTGCTCCCGTTTGAGCTGCATATGAAACCAATTCCGGGTTTGGATCTAAAAAAATAGAAGTACGAATTCCATGATTTTTTAATTTTATAATTTTATCAGTCAAAAAATCTTGATATAAAAAAGTATTCCATCCAGAATTTGATGTGATCGCATTATCAGAATCAGGAACTAAAGTTACTTGTGATGGTTTAATATCTAGCACCAGTTTCATAAATTTTTCAGAAGGATTTCCTTCTATATTGAATTCTGTCGTAATCACAGAATTTATGTCATAAACATCTTTATATGTAATATGTCTTCCATCAGGACGTGGATGTATAGTTATTCCTTGACATCCGAATTTTTGAACATCTCTTGCAACTTGCAATAAATCTGGGATATTCCCTCCTCTTGCATTTCTTAATGTAGCTATCTTGTTTAAATTTACACTTAATCTTACCATCTTTTTAAAATTTCTTTTTTAGTAACTTGTGTAATTTCCAAATTAAATTCTTTAGCAACTGTTAATAAATGATCAAAAACACTAGCTTGTATTTGCTCATACTTAATAGATTCAGAAGTATTTGTGAAGCAATATAATTCCACAGGTAACCCATAAGGAGTAGGTTCTAAATGTCTAACCATCAAAGTTTCTGATTGTGATATTTTAGGATGTTGGGATAAATATTCTAGTGCATATTGACGAAATAGACCGATATTCGTTAACCTCCTTCCATTTATATTTATATTTACATCAATATTTTTCTCTTTATTGAAAAGATCTATTTCTTTTTGTTTTTTTTGTATATAATTTTTTATCAAATAAACATGTTGAAATTTTTTTAACATATCTGAATTACAAAAATGAAATGATTGTATATTAAATAAAATAGATCTTTTGATTCTACGTATATTTTTTTGACGCATAAATTCAAAATTAGTAACTGCTGTGGAAATCAAATCGTAGGTTGGAACGCTAGTAATAGTTTTATCGAAATTTTCTATTTTTGCGGAAGTTAAATTGATTTCAATAACTGTTCCTTCTATATTATACTTAGGAATTCTAATCCAATCTCCTACTTTTATCATTTTTGTAGAAGCCATTTGTACTCCTGAAACAAATCCTAATATTGTATCTCTGAAAACTAATATAACAAAAGCAGTTATAGCTCCTAAACTTGTTAAAACATTAATAAGATCATTTTTTGTAAGAATAGCGATAATAACCAATATGCAAAATATAATGGATATAATCTTAAGTAATTGTGAAAAAGAACGAACTGCTATCGTTTGGTGATTGTTTTCACTTGTAGCTATTCTCATAATAGAATTTACGACTCGAATTAAAAATTGTAGAACAATTAGAACAAATAATATATCAAATACTTTTTCTAAATAAATAACAATTGTATGATAATTTTTAAAAAATGGTTCAATTAATATCAACCCAATAGATAATGGAAAGAAATGTGCTAGACTATCAAAAACTTTATTTTCATATAAAATATTATCCCAAACAAAATGAGTAGAACTTACTATTCTTCTACCTATAAAACGTACTCCTCTATTAAAAATAAATTCTAAAATTATTAGAATAGTAGCAAAAAATAATATTTTTCCAATTATAACAAGAGTTATAGCTCCCCATTTTTTTAGATCTAAATTATGGATCAATTCATGAATTTCTTGGATTTGAAAAATAATTGTTACTACTTTTTCAAAAAAAGTTTTATAACACATAACTAAAATTCTTACTACTTCTTATAAAGAACCGTATTTTTTGAGTTATTTTCAAAAATTTTTAAATTTTTATTTTTTATGTTTTGTAGATTGAATAATATAATAGATATTGAATTTATTTAAAAAATAAAAATTTAAACTCAATTTTTTTAAAATTTTATATTTATGGACAATGAAGCTTTAATAGACTCTTTTTCAGATTTTAAATATGAAAAAAATATAGATAGAATGAGTCTTATGGCCATTTTGGAAGAATCTATACGGTGTGTTTTAAGAAAGAAATATGAATCATCAAAAAATTATGATATTATTGTCAATCCAGATCAAGGTGATTTAGAAATATGGAGAAACCGTATAGTCGTACAAGATGGAAAAGTAAAAGATATAAATAAGGAAATAGAATTATCTACAGCTAGAAAAATAGAACCCGATTTTGAAATAGGAGAAGAGGTAACAGAAAAAGTGGAATTACAATCTCTAGGACGAAGAGCTATTTTATCTTTAAGACAAAATTTACTTTCTAAAATTAATGAATATGATAATACAAATACTTATAAAAAATTTAAAAATAAAATAGGAGAAATCATTAATGTAGAAGTATATCACATTTTGCCCAAGCAAATAATTATGAGAGACGATGAACAAAATGAGATGGTTTTACCTAAACAAGAACAAATTCCAAATGATTTTTTTAGAAAAGGAGATCCAGTCAGAGCCTTAGTTAAACGAGTAGATTGGAAAGATAATAAACCTTTTGCTGTTCTTACTAGAAAGGATGAATCTTTTTTAGAAGAACTTTTTAAGTTAGAGATTCCAGAAGTTTCTGATGGATTGATTACAGTAAAAAAAGTAGCACGTATTCCAGGAGAAAAAGCGAAAGTATCTGTAGAATCTTATGACGATCGCATAGATCCAGTAGGAGCTTGTGTAGGGATGAAAGGTTCTAGAATTCATCCTATTGTTAGAGAATTAAAAAATGAAAATATTGATGTCATTAATTATACCTCTAATATACAATTATATATAACACGATCTTTGAGCCCAGCCAAAGTTTCTATGATGGAAATTAATGAAGAACATAAATATGTAAACGTATATGTAAAAATAGAAGAAATATCAAAAGCGATTGGAAAAGGGGGACAAAATATTAAATTAGCTAGTCAATTGACCGGATACAAAATTCATATATTCAGAGATTTTCCTTATGAAGATGATGTAGAATTAACAGAATTTTCTGATGAAATAGAATCAGAAGTTTTGGAAAAATTTCATAAAGTAGGTTTAAGTACCGCAAAATCTGTTTTAAATTACAGAAAAAACGATTTAAGTAAACGAACTGATCTGGAAGAAAAAATCATTGATAAAGTTTTCTCCATATTGAGAAAAGAATTTGAAGAAGAATTAAATATAAATACATAATTTTTTCCTTATTTTTTCTTTTTAATATTTTTATTTTTGTGCCTAATACATTTTATATTTTTATATGACTGAATATTTTTATATGACTGATAAAATCAGATTAAAAACAGTATTAACAAAATTTAATATTTCCTTACAAAGAGTAATTAGTTTTTTACAAAAAAAAGGAATTGAAATAGAAAATAATCCTAATGCAAAAATAGAAGAAAAAGTATATAAATCTCTTGTTATAGAATTTCAAAGTTACAAGGAAATACGAGATGAATCTGAGAAAATTTCTTTGCAAAAGAGAATGGAAAAAGAGAAAATAAAAAAAGAATTGTTAAAGTCAAAACATATTCAAAATTATAAAATTATACGTGCTAAATCAGAAAAATTAGTGGGATTCAAAAAAATAGGAAAAATAGATATTGATACATTAGACAAAAAATATGGAACTCAAGAAGAAAAAAAAACAATTTACATCAACATAAAGAAAAAAAAATTAGGAAATAAAATTAAAAATAAACCTGAACATATTGATACGATTTATCAAAAGTTAGATGGAGTCATGTTAACAGGAGATAGAATAGATCTATCTCAATTTGAAAAAAAAAGAACAAAATCAGAGATTAAAAAAAAACGAAGAAGAATTAAAAAAGAAATTTTCATTGAGGAAATGAAAAACGTTACTACAGGAAAAAAACAAAGTCAGAACAAAGAAAGGAAATCTTATTTAAATAAACATTCTAACGATAAAAAAATAGATAAATCGAAAAATAAAAAAAATGTACAAAAATCGATAATTACTGATGAACAAATCAAAAAACAAATTAAAGAAACTTTGGAAAAGTTATCCTCCAAAGGAATGAAATCGAAAGCTTCAAAAATTAGAAAAGAAAAACGTCAGTCTAAGAAAGAAAAAATACTTTTGCAAAATGAAATGGAAAATCAAAAAGAAGAAAAAATTCTCAAACTAGCTGAATTTACAACAGTTAATGAATTAGCATCTATGATGAAAGTTAATGCCACTGATGTAATTATGTCTTGCATGTCTTTGGGGATTATGGTGACGATGAACCAAAGATTAGATGCAGAGATACTGACTTTAGTCGCAGATGAATTTGGATTTAATGTAAAATTTGTTGGATTGGATTTAGAAGAGGCGGTTCAGGACGATAAAGATTTAGAGGAACATTTAAAACCTAGACCTCCTATTATTACTGTTATGGGGCATGTGGATCACGGAAAAACATCTTTGTTAGATTATATTAGAAATACTAATGTTATTGCAGGGGAAGCAGGTGGAATAACTCAACATATAGCAGCTTATAGTGTAGAATGTTCCAATAATCAAAGTATTACTTTTTTAGACACTCCAGGTCATGAAGCATTCACTGCTATGCGTGCTAGAGGAGCACAAATAACGGATATCGCTATTATAGTGATAGCTGCGGATGATCATGTCATGCCACAAACTAAAGAGGCGATTAGTCATGCTCAAGCAGCTAATGTTCCTATTATTTTTGTTTTCAATAAAATGGATAAATCTAATGTCAATCCCGATAAAATTAGGGAACAATTAGCCAATTTAAACTTCTTAGTAAAAGAATGGGGTGGAAAATATCTCACACAAGAAATATCAGCGAAGTTGGGAACTGGAATAGATGAATTATTAAAAAAAGTCCTTTTAGTATCTAAATCATTGAATTTAAAAGCCAATCCAAATAAACCGGCCATAGGAACAGTTATTGAAGCTTCTTTAGATAAAGGAAGAGGATATATAACAACTTTACTTATTCAAGGAGGGACATTAAAAATGGGGGATTATGTTTTGGCAGGAAGTCATCATGGAAAAGTAAAAAATATTTTAGATGAACGAGGAAAATCTATTTTATCAGCAGGCCCATCTAAATCTATTACCATATTAGGATTAAATGGAGCCCCTACTGCTGGAGATAAATTCAAAATATTTAAAGATGAAAAAGAAGCTAAACAGTTGGCTTCTAGAAGAGAACAATTGCAAAGAGAACAAAATATACGAGCTCAAAAACATCTTACATTAGATGAGATAGGAAGACGGATAGCATTAGGTGATTTTAAAGAATTAAAAATTATTATTAAAGGAGATGTAGATGGATCAGTAGAAGCCATTGCTGATGCTCTTCAAAAATTATCTACGAATACTATTATGGTCAATATTATTTATAAAGGAGTTGGTCAAATTACAGAATCCGATGTTTTATTAGCAAGTGCTTCAGATGCTATTATTATAGGATTTAATGTCCGTCCTAATATTGGAGCTAAAAATATAGAAAAAAAAGAAAATATAGAAATACGAACTTATTCGATTATATACGATGTGACTAATGATATTCAGGAAGCTATGGATGGGATGTTATCTCCCGATATTAGAGAGAAAATATTAGGAAATGCTGAAATTAGAGAAATATTTAAAATTCCAAAAGCAGGGACTATAGCTGGATGTATGGTAACGGAAGGAAAATTACTCCGTCAAGCAAAAGTAAGATTGATTCGAGAAGGAATTGTGATTCATAACGGAGAATTTACTTCTCTCAAACGTTTCAAAGAAGACGTAAAAGAAGTTTCAAAAGGATATGAATGTGGGTTAGGAATCAAGAATTATCATAATATTAGATCTGGAGATATTATAGAAGTTTATGAAGAATTATCTGATAGAAAAAGTTAAATAAAGTAATAAAATTATGTATAGAACACATAATTGTGGAGAATTGAGTCAAAAAGATATTGGAAAAGAAGTGATATTATCTGGATGGATTAAAAAAATAAGAAATTTTGGATCCTTATTTTTTATAGATATTAGGGATTATTTCGGAATTACACAACTAGTTATTTATAAAAAATTAGTAAAAAAAAATCTTTTTTTAAGTAAAGAATCTATAATTAGAGTGAAAGGAAAAGTTGTAGAAAGATTATCTAAGAATTATAATATTTATACAGGTGAAATAGAAATCTACGTATCTCATATAAACTTGTTAAATTCATCTCTCTCACCTCCTTTTACTATAAAAGATAAAACAGATGGAAATGAAGAGATTAGAATGATTTATCGGTATCTTGATATTAGAAGGGATCCTATTAAAAATAATTTAATAATTCGTCATAATTTGACATTAGAAACACGTAATTTTCTTTCTAAAAATAAATTTTTAGAAATAGAAACTCCTTTATTAATAAATTATACTCCAGAAGGAGCTAGAAGTTTTGTTGTTCCTTCTAGAATACATACTAATAAATTCTACGCATTAGCTCAATCTCCACAATTATTTAAACAATTGTTGATGATAGGAGGAATAGACAGGTATTTTCAAATTGTTAAATGTTTTAGAGACGAAGATTCTCGTTCTGACAGACAAATAGAATTTACACAAATAGATTGTGAAATGTCTTTTGTCGAAGTTCATGATATATTAACATTTTTTGAAAATTTTATCAAACATATTTTCAAAAAAATTAAGAATATTCAATTAGATTCTTTTCCTTGTATTTCTTATCATGATGCGATTAAGATGTATGGAACAGATTCTCCTGATATTCGTTTCGGAATGTCTTTTGTAGAATTAAATGATTTAATCAAAAAAGAAAATATAAATTTTTTGAAAAACCAAGAATTGGTCATAGGAATTAAAATTATAAAATGTATATCTAGAAAAATAGATTGTTTTTTAAAACAAATAGAAAATAAAAATTTTTTTGGATATAAATATTTGTATGATCAAACTTTATTTTTTTCTAATCAAAATTTTTTAAATGATGAAATTATAAAAATTTTTATAAAATATTTTAAAGCTGTCCCCGGGGATTTATTATTTTTTTCTTATGGAAAAAAAATAAAAACTAGAAAAGAACTTGGAAAAATACGACTAAAAATTGCAGAATTTTTGAATTTGAATAATCCAAAAATTTTTAAACCTTTATGGATTAATGATTTACCTCTATTAGAATGGGATGAAAAATATAAAAAATATAAATCTGTGCATCATCCATTTACAAGCCCAAAAGAAGAAGATATTTATTTATTAGAAAAAGATCCAAAAAACATTCGTTCTAAATCTTATGATTTGATTATAAATGGAATAGAAATTGGCAGTGGATCTATACGTATTCACAATAAAAATATTCAAAATCTAATTTTTAAATATTTAGGATTATCTAAAAAGGAAATAGAAACCCGATTTGGTTTTTTTATAAAGGCTTTCGAATATGGGGTTCCTCCTCATGGAGGAATAGCTTTTGGATTAGATAGATTGGTGAATCTTTTAGAAGGCAATAAAAATATAAAAAATTTTATTGCTTTTCCAAAAAATAATTATGGAAAAGATTTAATGATAAATGCTCCATCTTTTTTAGAAAAAGAAAAATTAAAAGAATTACATTTTCGTTAAATTATTTTTATATCGCAAACAAGATTGTTTATATACAAAAATAGCTTCTTTTTGATTTTTCCAATCTCCTATTTTCACTTTTTTATTTTCTAAATCTTTATATACCAAAAAGAAATGTTCTATCTCTTTTTTAGTATGTAAAGCGATTTCATCAATATTATTTATAGTATTATAATTAGGGTCTTCAACAGGAACACAAATAATCTTTTCATCATCTCCTTTTTCATCTTTCATGAAAAAAATTCCTATAGGTTTAACCTCTATTAAACAACCTGGGACGGTAGGTTCTGTTAAAAAAACTAATACATCCAATGGATCTCCATCCATAGAAAGAGTTTTTGGAATGAAACCATAATCTGTTGGATAACTCATAGGAGAATACAATACTCGATCTAATCGAATCATATTATTTGTTTTATCAAACTCATATTTATTTCTGCTTCCTTTTGGAATTTCAATAAGTACATCAAAACTGATTTTCATAATTTTTTTATATTATATTTTTGTATAACAATTAAATTTTTCTAGATATAAAGCTACTTTTCTAGCAAAACCTCCACCTAAAACTCCGTCTATCACACGGTGATCATAAGAATGAGATAAATAAATTTTATGTCTTATTCCTATGAAATCTCCTTCTGGGGTTTCTATTACAGATAATTTTTTTTGAATTAAACCTATCGCCATAATAGCTACTTGAGGTTGATGGATAATTGGTGTCCCAAAAAGATTTCCAAAACTACCTATATTACTAATAGTATAAGTTCCTCCTTGCGTCTCTTCAGGTTTTAATTGATTAGATTTAGCTCTTTTGATTAAATCATTAATAATTTTTATTAATCCTACTAAATTATAAGAATCCGCATTTTTTATTACAGGAACAATTAAATTACCATTAGGTAAAGCAGTAGCTAGTCCTATATGGGATATTTTTTTTTTGATTATGTTTGTTCCATTTACGGATATATTTATCATAGGCAAATCTTTTATAGCTTTCACCACACATTCTACAAAAACGGACATTAAGGTTAATTTTTCTCCTGTATTTTTCTGAAATGAATCTTTTATTTTTTCTCTCCATTTCACTATATTAGTGACATCTGCTTCAACAAAAGAAGTAACATGTGCAGAAATATTTTTGCTATTCATCATATGTTTTGCAGTAATCCTACGCATTCTATCCATTTCAATTATTTCTTCATTATTTGTAACAACATTTTTGGGAATCATGATTTTATTTCTTTTTATACGAATAAATTTCAGTATATCTTTTTTCGTGACACGTCCTTTATTTCCAGTTCCTTCTATTGTATCTAACTCATATAAGCTGATTCCTTCTTTATGAGCAATAGTACGTACAAGAGGAGAATAAAAATATTTTTTATTTTTTTCTATTATTGGAACTTTTTCTAAAGAAAATTGTTCTTCCGTTTCTAAAATCGCAATGAAACTTCCCACCTTAGCAACTTCATTAGTAGCGAATAATTTCTTTTTTAATATACCATTTACAGGTGAAGATATTTCAGAATCTACTTTATCTGTAGCTATTTCTACCAAAATATCTTCTTTTTTTACAGAATCCCCCTCTTCTTTTAACCAACGAATGATAGTAGCCTCAGCTATACTTTCACCCATGGCTGGAAGGGTCAAATTATACTCGGCCATCTAGATTAATCGTTTTATATTTGCAGATACTAATCAGATTTCATGATCTCATCTGAGAAAAATAGAAAACTTACAAAATTAAAAATAATAAATTCATTTAAAAAAATGAAAATTCTTTCTTTAAATCAAATTAGAAAAGCCGATCAATATTGTATTGATTCAGAATCAATTTCTTATGTTCAACTAATGGAAAGAGCATCTAAAGGTTGTTTTGATTGGATTATTAACAATAAATATTTTAAAATTAGAAAAATTCCATTTATAGTGTTAGTAGGAAATGGAAATAATGGAGGAGATGGACTTTCTTTATCTTATATGTTATATTCATACGGGGCCACAGTTTCTATATACGTACTAAATATTTCCAATCATTTTTCAAATGAGTTTTTAATCAATAAAAATAAAATATTACAACATAAAATAAATTTTATGACTCTTGATGAAGGATCAAAATTTCCTTTTTTGAATCAAGAAAGTTATCTTATTGATGCTATCTTTGGAATAGGATTCAATCGTCCAATTAATCAATATTGGAAACATTTTTTTCGTTATATCAACAATAAAAAATTTAAAGCGGTTATATCTATAGACGTTCCATCTGGGCTTTTTATTGAAAAAAATCATGAAAATTTTGAGGGAATAATCAAAGCGACTCACACTTTGACTTTTCAAGTTCCAAAATTATCTTTTTTATTACCAGATTATGAAAATTATGTTGGAAAGTGGTATTTGATAAATATTGGATGGAAAATTAATTTCATTCAAAAAATACAAGTTCATAATTTTTATATAGATCCTGTCTATATTCATGCTATATATAAAAAAAAAATAAGAAAAAAATTTTCACATAAAGGAAATTATGGGCATGGAATGATTATAGGTGGAAGTTTTGGAATGATAGGATCTGTTGTCCTTTCCGCAACTGCTAGTTTTCGTTCTGGAATAGGAAAATTAAGTGTATATGTCCCTTATTGTGGATATCAAATTATACAAAATACGCTTCCAGAGGCTATTGTAAATACAGACCTAAAAGAACATTATATCAGTAATATTGTTATTCCTAATAAAAATATCAACGCAATAGGAATCGGAATGGGAATGGGTGTTCATCCTAAAACTGTATATGCTCTAGAATCTTTTTTATTAAAAAATAAAAAAATCCCAATGGTAATTGACGCAGACGCTATAAATATATTGTCAAATCAATTACAATTATTAGATCTTCTTCCGAAAGAAACTATTCTTACTCCCCATCCAAAAGAATTTCAAAGATTATCTAAATCATGGAAAAATGATTATGAAAAATTGCATCTTTTAAAAGAAATGTCTAAAAAATATACAATTTTTATTGTATTAAAAGGTGCACATTCCGTTATTTCAACGCCTAATGGGGATCTGTATTTTAATAGTACAGGAAATCCAGGAATGGCAACAGCAGGGAGTGGCGATGTTCTTACTGGAATGATTATGAGTTTTTTATCCCAAGGATTTTCTCCAAAAGAATCATGCATCATGGGAGTTTATTTTCACGGGTTATCAGGGGATATTGCATCCCAAAAATTAAACGAAGAATCTATTATAGCTAACGATATTATTAATCATATAGGTGAGGCTTATTTGAAAAATAAAAATTTAAATAATATTAATGAAAAAACTTCAGATTTTGTGTAATCTGTGAGAATAAATTATATTATACGTGATGGGGTATAATAAAATTATAATTATTGTCAATAAACTTATTTTTGAAATGAAATCTCCATATTGAATGTAAAAAGTTTTCTTTTTATTGAGATGTATTTTATTATATAAAACCCCCTCTTTTCCATAAGGAATATATGAAATGATTTCTCCTTTTTCGTCAATAAAACAAGAAATTCCTGTATTTGCAGATCTAGCTATAGATTTTCGATTTTCAATTGCTCTAATTCGAGCATAATACATATGTTGTTTATGTCCTTGTGAAAAGCCCCACCATCCATCATTTGTAAGAATAACCATTAAATCCACATTTTTTTTAAAAAAATTAGAAACATATTCTCCAAAAACGGATTCATAACAAATAATTGGAGCTATTCTGATTCCTAAATAAGGATGTTGAAAAATAGAGGGAGAGTTTTCTTTTCCAAGTTCCATTACAGTCCCCCCAAAATTAAGCAATATATTTCCTAATATAGGTAAAAAAAATTTTTTATAAGGAAAAGTTTCTACTGCTGGGACTAGTTTAGATTTATGATGAAATTCAATATTTTCATTATTTCCTATTTGAATTGCAGAATTAAAAACATCTATCCATTGCATATTTTTTATTTTTTTTGAAAAAAAAGGAATGGAGGTTTTAGTTTTGTTTTTATGATGATATAAAGTGATTAATTCTACTCCTGTTATAAACACTGTATTTGGAGATTTATTTTTTAAGTAATCTTTAAATGCAGAGATTATTTTATTTCTTCCCATATCTTTTATCTGTATTTTCATTGGAAACATAGTTTCTGGAGCAATGATAATCATAGATTCTTTAGATATTTTTTTATCTATTAACTTTTTTAAATTCGAAATCAATTCATTTGTTGAAATATAATATTTCTGATTATATGGATCTATATTAGGCTGTAAAATTAATACATTTGCAGTATGTTCGCATTGACAGTCTTTATATTTTATATATATAAGATTTGAAATAAAAATCATGAAAAAAATTATTCCTATATTAATAAATATTCTCTGATATAAGAAAAATACTTTCTTATCATTTTTATATTGAACAATGGATTCTGTTAATCCAATATTAACTATCCATATCCATACAGATCCTCCCAAAATTCCCGTGTATTCATACCATTGAATCCATTTTGTACGATTCGCAAAACCATTTCCTAAATTAAGCCATGGCCAAGATAATTCCCATTCTAAATGCATTTTTTCGAATAAAATCCATAAACAAATTAAGAATGTATATCCTATTTTTTTGTCTTTTATATGTTTTTTTTTAATACACGAATAAAAACAAAAAACAATTGACATAAAAATAGCATTCAATAACACAGGAATTAAATAAGCTTCTACAGCAAAAGTTCCATTAGTTCTTTTTGCATAAGATAACCACCATGTAGAAATAGCATTCCATATTAAAAAAGGAATAAAAGAAAATAAGAAAACATAAAATGAAGAATCATTCAAATAATTTTCTATATATAGCAAAGGGACAAAAGCAATAAACAAATATATAGGATTTCCCTCCGTAGGCCATCCTAATCCCAAAAGAATACCAGAAAATACACTATATATAAAAAATTCAATTTTTTTTATTTTGTGTAAAATTTTAAATGACTATAAATAAGTGGAGCTGGCGGGATTCGAACCCGCGTCCAAACAAGTAGGGTAAAAGATTTCTACATATTTATCCAAAATAAAATTTATTTACATTTTTATTCAAGTTTTGGATCTAGAATAAAAACTTAAGATTCAAAACACAATTTCAGAAAACTTAAGAATCATCCGTTTTCTTATCCTTAATCCTTTATCGTACCTCTATATCAGAAATTATAAGGAAAAATTTCTGAGAGATATTTTACTTCTGCCTTTTTTTGCAGACTAAGGCATAATGTTTTTAAACATTATGCAGCAAAAGCGTATTCTTTCTCGCCATTTATATATTTTGTAAGGCTTGATTTTCGTGTAATACCTTACGTGACACGATATGCTTTCTTTTATCACTCACCTTGCTGTCAAATCCAAAATCAGCCCCAAATAATTTAAATTTACTGATTATCTATCTATTAAATTAGATCAAACTGGTTTGATCCGATACATCCATTCTCATAAATATAAATAATAAAACAGTAAAAGACCAAAGAGATGATCCTCCATAACTAAAAAAAGGTAAGACAATTCCTATTGTAGGAAAAAGTCCCATAACCATACCTAAATTAATAACAAAATGAATAAAAATAATATTCCCAACTGAATAACCAAATATTCTTACAAAAACGTCTTTTTGTCTTTCAGACAAAAAATAAATACGACTAATAAACAGTAAATAAAATATAATTAAAATTGTACTTCCTATAAACCCCCATTCTTCTCCTACTGTACAAAAAATATAATCCGTATGTTGTTCAGGAACAAATTTTCCCTTTGTAATAGTTCCTTTTTTATATCCTTTTCCTAAAAATTTTCCAGATCCAATAGCTGTTTTAGAATATAATAAATTATATCCTACATTTCCTCTATATTTTCTATCAAATTCATTTCGAAATAGAATATTAATTCTATCTTTATGATGTTGTTTTAAAAATTTTTGAAAAAAAAAGGGAGAAGAAATAGAAAAAACTGAAAAACTAATGAATAAAAATATATAAAAAAATAGATCGACAAATGATGTTGTTTTTTTCTTAAAAATAAAGAAAAAAATGAAAATAATAAACAAGAATAAAACTACAATCCAGGGGGATAAATTTAATGAAACTACGAATAATAATATATAAAATAAAAAGTAGAGTATAAAAGAAATAGATAATCCTTCTCTATATAAAGTGAGAAGAAAAGAGGAAAAAACTATAGAAGAACCTGGGTCAGGTTGTAAAAATATTAAAAAAGCAGGTAATATTAATATGATAGATATATGTAATAATGCTTTATTATTATTCTCAATATCTTCTTGACTCATAATATGAGCTATCATTAAAGATGTTGATATTTTAGTTAATTCAGATGGTTGAAAACTAATAGGACCAAAAACATACCAAGATTTTGATCCATTTATATTTTTTCCGAAAAAAAATACTCCAATTAAAAGAAATAATGTAAATAAAAAGAAGAATGGAGCTATATGTTTATAATGAATGGGTTTAAATAAAAAAATAATAAATATGAAAATAAAACTCAATAATATCCATATGAATTGTTTTTCTGCTTTTTCTGGAGAAACGGAATATAAATTCATATGCCCAAAGAAAGTCATAAAAATATAGATGAATATAACTATCCAATCTATGTTTCTAAATAATATTTTATTTCTTTTTATCAATATAATTTTTTATGTAAGAATTATTTAATTTTTTCATTTTTGCTATTGAATTATATACATTTTGCAATCCTGAAGTCATTATTTTTTTTTCAAGATTTTTTCTATTCACATTATTTTTTATATATTTTTCTGCAATAAGACTAGCAATAGGTCCAGCCCAACGAGATCCAAATCCTCCATTTTCTATTATAACAGAAATAGCAATTTTAGGGTCCTCTACTGGAGCAAACAATATAAAAATAGAATGATCGGGTAAAGAAACTGTTTTATGATTTACCTTAATAAAATTTTGCGAAGTTCCTGTTTTACCTGCCATTCGAATGTCAGATGATTTGAAACTTTTTCCAGTTCCAATCATGAAAACTTTTTCCATTCCATTAATAATAAAATCAAAATATTTGCTTTCAACTTTAGTATGTTTAGCTACAGTATAATTAGGATTAGATATAAGTTTATGATTAATTTTTCTTACTATATGTGGAGTATAAAAAAAACCTTTATTTGCTATAGCACAAACCATATTAGCTAACTGTATAGGAGTTACATTTATTTCGCCTTGACCAATACTATTAGAAATAATCGTAATCGCGTTCCATTTTGTTGTTCCATATTTTTTATTATAATAATCTCCAGAAGGAATGATCCCTTTTTCTCCTGTAGCTAAATCATTATACAAATAATTTCCAAAACCAAAACTTTTGATAATATCACACCATTCATTTACTCCTTTTGTCAAATTTTTAGGGTATTTTTCTATAACACGTTTATAAACTTGTGCAAAATAATTATTACAAGAAACAGCAGTTGCTGTTTCGATTCCTATAGGGTATCCATGAACTCCAGAATGACAATGAATTCTTTTTTTTCCATATTTAAATCCCTTATAACATATAAAAGTAGTATTCGTGTTCACGACTCCCATTTGAAGACCTGCTAACTCAGTAAGTAATTTAAATGGAGAAGCAGGTGGATAACGAGCTTGTGTCGTTCTATCAAATAAAGGATTATCAATTGTATCTTTCATTAATTTTTTAAATTCCTTAGAACGATTTACTCCCACAAATAAATTAGGATTATTAATAGGACTGGACACCAAGGATAAAATTTCTCCATTTTTAGGATTTATAGCAACTATTCCTCCTTTTTTTTGAAACATAAGTTGTTCTGCATAGTTTTGTAAATTCCAATCTATGGTTAAAGAAATATCATATCCACTTACAGCTTTGACGTTGTTTTTTCTATTATTATAACTTCCTATAATACAACCTTTTCTATCTCTTACCCAATATTTTACTCCTTTTTTTCCTCTCAGAATTTTTTCATAAGATTTTTCTACTCCAGCCCAACCAATAAAATCTCCCATTTGATAATAATTAGATTCCTTTTTAATATCTTTTTGAGTCACTTCTCCTATATATCCTAAAACATTAGCTGAACTTTCTACTTTATAATCTCTTAGAGAACGTTTTGTCCAATCAAAACCTTTGTATTTATAGAGTTTTTCTTGTATAGTCGCAAATTTTTCTTTAGAAAGAAAAGGTAAAAAAACAGATGGTAAATATTTAGAATAAGCTTTTGCTTTTTCTAAATTTCTAGAAAAAGTATTTTTTTCAATTCCTACAAGATTACAAAATTCTATAATATTAAAATGTTCATCTACGAGAATAGGAATGACTGTTAATTCATAAATAGATTTATTAAAAACCAATAGATTCTCATTTCTGTCAAAAATAGATCCTCTTTCAGGAATGATAATTTCCTGTTTAATAGAGGTGTTAAAAGCATTTAACGTATATTTCTCTGTATATATTTGTATATAAAATAATCTAATTATTAAAATTATGCCTACAGTACTCAATAAAATGTAAAATTTATATAATTTTTTCAATGTTTAATTTTTTTTGAAAAAAAAATATATAATACACAAAATAGTTGTAAAAATACTGCTAAATATTGTTCTCAATAAAAGAATTCGGTTCAAAGGAGCACCCTTTAATATTTCCAATATTAATAAACAAAAATGATGTATAAAAACTAATGAAAATATATAAAGCATCTTTCTTAGAAAAGGTAATTCATAAATCGAAAAATCATTTCTATTTATAAAATTTTTTCCATCAAAAAATTGCAAAAATTTTGATCTTAAAAAAGCAGATAAAGTGGAAGAAAAAGCATGAATTCCTCCTAAATTCATACAATGATCTATGACCCATCCTATTAAAAATGATAGAAATAAAAATATAAATTTGTTTTCATTTTCATTATATGGATATATTAATATAAAAAGAATATATATATAAGAATAACACCCTAATAATAAGAAAAATAAAGGATTTAGTATTGATATTTGAATTAAACAAAGAAAAAAAATATAGAATATAGAAATAATAAAATTTTTAATTAAATTCATTGTTTATTTTCAACTTTATAAAGTTGAACTTCATTCCATTCTTTTTTGAATAAATTTTTTACAACATAAGCATTTTCTATAGTCGAAAAGTTAGCCATGAGTTTCACTTTTATAATATAATTAGCATGTTCTTCATCAAATTTATAAGAATCCACACTTCCAATAGGAATTCCTTCAGGAAAAGTAGCAGATTTTCCATCTGTTTCTACAATATCCCCTTTATGTATAGTAGAATGTCTTGGAATATCATATAAAACTACATATTCATAATCTAACCCGTCCCAACTAAGAGTCCCAAAATATCTATTTTTTTTTAATCTAGCATTAACTTTAATTTTGAGATTTAAAAGAGAAATTGCTACACTAAAATGTGGAGAAGTTTTAATAATAATACCCGCAATTCCGTTAGATAATATAATCCCCATGTCTGGTTTGATTCCATCTATGCTTCCTTTATTAATCGTTATATAATTTTCCTGTTCATGAATGCTATTATTTATGATTTGTACTGGAGTGAAAGTATATTGTTGTAAATAGTTAATATCTTCTTTTTTAAAATCTTTAGATATTTTTTTTATTTTATAAAATATTTGAGCATTACGTAATTCTTTATTTTCGTTTAAAAGTTTTTTATTTTCAATTTCTAATAAAAAATAACTACGCAATTTATAAATAGCCTCATAAATTTTTCCAATCATAAAATTGGAAGAACCCGTATAAATATATTGGTGTAATTTTGAATTTGAAAAAGAAAGAAAAATAGCAGAAAATTCTAGTAACAAAAAGAAGATAAAAAAACGCCATTTTAAAAAAAACTAAAAAATTCACGCATAAAATTAACCCTATTTCATTAAAAATGTAAATTTATCAATATTTTTCAATGCCACTCCCGTCCCCTTTACTACAGCTCTCAAAGGGTCCTCTACTAAAAAAACAGATAAACCAGTTTTATTAGATATTCTTTTATCTAATCCTCTTAAAAGAGAACCCCCACCTGCCATGTATATTCCTGTTTTATAAATATCTGCTGCAAGTTCCGGTGGAGTTCTAGAAAGAGTTTCCATTACAGCATCCTCAATTCGTAAAATTGATTTATCTAAAGCCGGAATTGTTTCTTTATAAGAAATATTCATTTCTTTAGGCTTTCCCGTAGGAAGATCTCTTCCCTGTATATGGATATCTTCTGGAGGAGTTTCTATGGATTCCATAGCTGCTCCTATATCTATTTTTATTTTTTCTGCAGTTCTTTCTCCAATATACAAATTATATTTAGAACGTAGAAAATAGGCTATATCATTAGTGAAAACATCCCCAGCTATTTTTATAGATTTTTGACACACGATTCCCCCTAAAGCGATGACGCCACATTCTGTTGTTCCACCTCCTATATCAATAATCATATTTCCTTCTGCTTTCGTCACAGAAATACCTGAACCTATAGCAGCAGCCATGGGTTCTTCAATAAGATATACTTCTTTAGCATTAAGATGTTGAGCTGAATCCCTAACTGCTCTTTTCTCTACTTCTGTTATTCCAGATGGAATACAAATGACCATTGTTAATGATGGAGTAAAAAATTTATTATTAACACCTGGAACTTTTTTAAGAAACTCTTTAATCATAAGTTCTGCAACTTGATAATCTGCAATAACTCCATCTTTCAATGGTTTATATATTTTAATATTTTCATGTGTTTTTCCTTGCATTTGTTTAGCTTCTTCTCCTACAGCTAACACTTTTTTTGTTCTTACATCTATAGCTATTATTGAAGGTAAATCTACTATTACTTTATTATTATGCATAATAAGTGTATTTGCAGTTCCTAAATCTATAGCTATTTCTTGAGTGAAGAGATTCTTCATAAAATCTACGACTAATCCCATTAATATTTTTTTTATAAAAACATTTTTCTAATTTAAATAAAAAAAAATACACATTTTTCAATGTATTAAATGTATTAATAATTTTCCTTAATTTTCCTTTTAATAAATATATGAAAGAACACGATGTATTTTTATTACAAGGAAGTAATAAAGAAAATAAAAAAAAATATTTGGATAAATCTTTAATTTTGATGTCTAAAAAAATTGGGAAAATCGTTAAAATTTCATCGTACTTTGAAAGCGAAGCATGGAATATGAAAAATTATTCTATTTTTTATAACAGAGCTTTACATATAAAAACGAATCATTCTCCTATTGATCTTTTGAATCAAATTTTAAATATAGAATTCCTTATAGGAAGAAAAAGAAATTCTTGCACAGAGCATTATCAAGATCGAGAAATAGATATAGATATTTTATTTTATGATCGTATTATTATATGTAATTTTATTTTGACAATTCCACATCCATTGTTACATTTACGAAGATTTGTTTTAGAACCTCTGTGTGAAATAGCTCCAAATAAAAATCATCCGATATTGAATTTGAGTATATTAGAAATATTAGGATTATGTATGGATAAATTATATGTAAAAAAAATTTTATAATAAGTTTTTTAAATAATCAATAAAAGTTGCATCAACTTAGATTTTATATTTTTTATATTATATTATTTCTTTTTTCCATTTC